>NZ_CP128153.1:327500-627500 GCF_030292155.1 Bacillus sp. DX3.1
ACTCTGCGCCGAAAATGTACCGGGGCTAAATACACCACCGAAGCTGCGGATTGATACCTATGGTATCAGTGGTAGGGGAGCGTTCTAAGGGCAGTGAAGTCAGACCGTAAGGACTGGTGGAGCGCTTAGAAGTGAGAATGCCGGTATGAGTAGCGAAAGACGGGTGAGAATCCCGTCCACCGAATGCCTAAGGTTTCCTGAGGAAGGCTCGTCCGCTCAGGGTTAGTCAGGACCTAAGCCGAGGCCGACAGGCGTAGGCGATGGACAACAGGTTGATATTCCTGTACCACCTCTTTATCGTTTGAGCAATGGAGGGACGCAGAAGGATAGAAGAAGCGTGCGATTGGTTGTGCACGTCCAAGCAGTTAGGCTGATAAGTAGGCAAATCCGCTTATCGTGAAGGCTGAGCTGTGATGGGGAAGCTCCTTATGGAGCGAAGTCTTTGATTCCCCGCTGCCAAGAAAAGCTTCTAGCGAGATAAAAGGTGCCTGTACCGCAAACCGACACAGGTAGGCGAGGAGAGAATCCTAAGGTGTGCGAGAGAACTCTGGTTAAGGAACTCGGCAAAATGACCCCGTAACTTCGGGAGAAGGGGTGCTTTCTTAACGGAAAGCCGCAGTGAATAGGCCCAAGCGACTGTTTAGCAAAAACACAGGTCTCTGCGAAGCCGTAAGGCGAAGTATAGGGGCTGACACCTGCCCGGTGCTGGAAGGTTAAGGAGAGGGGTTAGCGCAAGCGAAGCTCTGAACTGAAGCCCCAGTAAACGGCGGCCGTAACTATAACGGTCCTAAGGTAGCGAAATTCCTTGTCGGGTAAGTTCCGACCCGCACGAAAGGTGTAACGATTTGGGCACTGTCTCAACCAGAGACTCGGTGAAATTATAGTACCTGTGAAGATGCAGGTTACCCGCGACAGGACGGAAAGACCCCGTGGAGCTTTACTGTAGCCTGATATTGAATTTTGGTACAGTTTGTACAGGATAGGCGGGAGCCATTGAAACCGGAGCGCTAGCTTCGGTGGAGGCGCTGGTGGGATACCGCCCTGACTGTATTGAAATTCTAACCTACGGGTCTCATCGACCCGGGAGACAGTGTCAGGTGGGCAGTTTGACTGGGGCGGTCGCCTCCTAAAGTGTAACGGAGGCGCCCAAAGGTTCCCTCAGAATGGTTGGAAATCATTCGTAGAGTGCAAAGGCATAAGGGAGCTTGACTGCGAGACCTACAAGTCGAGCAGGGACGAAAGTCGGGCTTAGTGATCCGGTGGTTCCGCATGGAAGGGCCATCGCTCAACGGATAAAAGCTACCCCGGGGATAACAGGCTTATCTCCCCCAAGAGTCCACATCGACGGGGAGGTTTGGCACCTCGATGTCGGCTCATCGCATCCTGGGGCTGTAGTCGGTCCCAAGGGTTGGGCTGTTCGCCCATTAAAGCGGTACGCGAGCTGGGTTCAGAACGTCGTGAGACAGTTCGGTCCCTATCCGTCGTGGGCGCAGGAAATTTGAGAGGAGCTGTCCTTAGTACGAGAGGACCGGGATGGACGCACCGCTGGTGTACCAGTTGTTCTGCCAAGGGCATAGCTGGGTAGCTATGTGCGGAAGGGATAAGTGCTGAAAGCATCTAAGCATGAAGCCCCCCTCAAGATGAGATTTCCCATAGCGTAAGCTAGTAAGATCCCTGAAAGATGATCAGGTTGATAGGTTCGAGGTGGAAGCATGGTGACATGTGGAGCTGACGAATACTAATAGATCGAGGACTTAACCATATAATATGAAGCAATGTTATCTAGTTTTGAAGGAATATACCTTCATCAGTTTGGTGATGATGGCAGAGAGGTCACACCCGTTCCCATACCGAACACGGAAGTTAAGCTCTCTAGCGCCGATGGTAGTTGGGACCTTGTCCCTGTGAGAGTAGGACGTCGCCAAGCAAAAACCTAAGTCGATTCGACTTAGGTTTTTTTGTGTTTATTTTTATCCCGCTATTCGTGGGCAGCAATATCCCCACCTCAAGATTCAGAGTAAAATCAGTGGGGGATGAAGAAAAAACCATTGATCAAAGTTTCATTTTATATGGAAGAGATTTTCATAAACTAGGTTCACCATTGAAGTTGAAAAAATCTTATTACAAGTGGAAATTTCAAACTTGTTCTTTTTTCATTTAAGCTGTTTGTGCTAAACGTGTAGTCCCCTCTTTATCCAACTCTAATGGGTAGAAAAACTCATATTATTCCATCTTCTAACACCTGTAATACTGATTCAAGGTGCAGAATGCATATATTCTCGTATTTTCATCTGAATTTACTATTTTACCTGCATATATTTTCACTTCTTCTTTTGATTATAACTAAAACACGAACGTTATAGATTAGTAATAAAAAAACATTCGATTATTTGTTGACATTGTTTATGAAATATTGTTAATATAACCATAGAAACAATATTATATCGCACCTCATATAATCGCGGGGATATGGCCTGCAAGTCTCTACCTAACGACCGTTATTCGTTAGACTATGAGGGAAAGTCACTCGGTATTTTTCTATTCTCATGGGATACGTATGCCTGAGTAGAGCGCTTTCTCTCATAGTAAAAGAGAAAATGTTCTATTTCAGGCTTTTTTTATTTGAATCGGGGGGATTCTAATATGAAATCACTAGTTGGAGTCATAATGGGAAGCACGTCAGACTGGGAAACAATGAAATATGCTTGTGACATCTTAGATGAATTACACATTCCGTATGAGAAGAAAGTTGTATCCGCTCATCGGACTCCGGATTATATGTTTGAATATGCAGAAACAGCTCGTGAACGTGGGTTAAAAGTTATTATTGCTGGAGCTGGAGGAGCCGCTCATTTACCAGGTATGGTTGCCGCTAAGACAAATCTTCCTGTAATCGGCGTTCCTGTTCAGTCAAAAGCGTTAAATGGTCTAGATTCGTTACTATCCATTGTTCAAATGCCAGGAGGAGTTCCAGTTGCAACTGTTGCGATCGGCAAGGCTGGGTCAACAAATGCAGGACTACTTGCAGCGCAAATACTTGGGTCGTTTCATGATGATATACATGATGCATTAGAACTGAGACGAGAAGCTATCGAAAAAAATGTGCGCGAAGGTAGTGAACTGCTATGACGAAAATCATTTTACCTGGAAGAACGATTGGTATTATTGGCGGTGGCCAACTTGGAAGAATGATGGCACTTGCAGCTAAGGAAATGGGTTATAAAATTGCTGTGTTAGATCCGATAAAACATTCACCATGTGCACAAGTTGCTGATATTGAAATTGTTGCATCGTATGATGATTTGAAAGCGATTCAGCATTTAGCAGAAATAAGCGACGTTGTGACATATGAATTTGAGAATATTGATTATAACTGCTTACAATGGCTCGAAAAGCATGCATATTTACCGCAGGGTAGTCAGTTATTGCACAAAACGCAAAATCGTTATACAGAAAAAAATGCGATTGTAAAAGCTGGTTTACCAGTAGCACCGTACAAACTCATTCAGAAGCAAGAGGAGCTGTTAGAAGCAATTGCTGAGCTTTCCTTACCTTGTGTGTTGAAGACAACAACAGGAGGATATGATGGAAAAGGGCAAGTTGTTTTAAGAAGTGAAGCTGATATTGTGAGAGCGGTGGAGCTCGTAAATCAAGCTGAATGTATTTTAGAAAAGTGGGTACCGTTTGAAAAAGAAATCTCTGTCATTGTAACCCGCAGTGTAAGCGGTGAAACAAAAGTCTTTCCAGTAGCTGAAAATATTCACGTAAATAACATTTTGCATGAATCCATCGTACCGGCTCGCATTACAGAAGAGCTATCACAAAAAGGAATTGGGTATGCACAAGTGCTCGCGGATGAACTTCAGCTTGTGGGAACACTAGCGGTAGAGATGTTTGCTACGGCAGATGGTGAGATTTATATTAATGAATTAGCACCGAGACCTCATAATTCTGGGCACTATACAATCGATGCATGTGAAACGAGTCAATTTGGGCAACACATTCGAGCAATCTGTAATTTACCTCTTGGAGAAACAATTTTGTTAAAACCAGTTGTCATGGTAAACATTTTAGGCGAACATATAGAAGGGGTCCTAAAGCAAGTGAATAGATTAACCGGGTGCTATTTACACTTGTATGGAAAAGAAGAAGCAAAGCTGCAACGTAAAATGGGGCATGTAAATATTTTAAATCAAGATATTCATGTTGCTTTAGAAAAGGCGCGAGCATTGCATATTTGGGACCATCAAGAACAACTGTTGGAGGGAAAAAGATGATTAATCGTTATACACGCCCTGAGATGGGTGCAATTTGGACGGAAGAAAACAAATTTAAAGCGTGGTTAGAAGTTGAGATTTTAGCTTGTGAAGCATGGGCTGAACTTGGTGATATTCCGAAAGAAGATGTAAAAAAGATTCGTGAACATGCATCATTTGATATGGATCGTATTTATGAAATTGAAAAAGAAACACGTCATGATGTAGTTGCTTTCACTCGTGCTGTATCTGAAACACCAGCATTAGGTGAAGAGCGTAAATGGGTTCACTACGGCTTAACATCTACAGACGTAGTAGATACAGCGTTATCTTACATCTTAAAACAAGCAAATGAAATCTTATTACAAGACTTAGAAAACTTTACTAACATTTTAGCTAATAAAGCAAAAGAGCATAAATACACAATTATGATGGGAAGAACGCACGGTGTTCATGCTGAACCAACAACATTTGGTTTAAAACTTGGTCTTTGGTATGAAGAAATGAAACGTAACTTAGAACGTTTTAAACAAGCAGCTGATACAGTTCGCGTTGGTAAACTTTCTGGTGCGGTTGGTACATATGCAAATATCAATCCATTTGTAGAAAAATATGTTTGCGAACAATTAGGCCTAGAAGCAGCGCCGATTTCAACACAAACATTGCAACGTGATCGTCATGCGCATTACATGTCAACACTTGCATTAATTGCAACATCTATCGAGAAAATGGCAGTTGAAATTCGCGGTTTACAAAAGAGTGAAACACGTGAAGTAGAAGAGGCCTTTGCGAAAGGACAAAAAGGTTCTTCTGCAATGCCACATAAACGTAATCCAATCGGTTCTGAAAATATGACTGGTTTGGCACGTGTCATTCGCGGCTATATGATGACTGCTTACGAAAACGTTCCATTATGGCATGAACGTGACATTTCACATTCATCTGCAGAGCGTATTATCTTACCAGATGCAACAATCGCATTAAATTATATGTTAAACCGTTTCGGTAATATCGTGAAAAACTTAACGGTATTCCCAGAAAACATGAAACGCAATATGACACGAACATACGGTTTAATTTACTCTCAACGCGTAATGCTTACGCTAATCGATAAAGGTATGGTACGTGAAGAAGCTTATGATATCGTACAGCCTAAAGCGATGGAAGCGTGGGAGACACAAGTACAATTTAAAGAACTTGTAGAAGCTGATGAGCGTATTACAAGTAAATTATCACAAGAAGAAATTAATGAATGTTTCAACTATGAGCATCATTTGAAGCAAGTTGATACAATCTTTGAACGTCTTGGCTTAAACGGATAATTTTATATGGCACAGAATAGAGTCATTCTGTGCCATTCTTTATAAATATACTATTCATATTTTTCAAACTACAGGGGGCTTGCGAAATGCAAAAGCTAGAATTGCTGTATGAAGGTAAGGCAAAAAGAATTTATCGTACAGAAGCAGCAGATATGGTTTGGGTAGAGTACAAAGATAGTGCTACTGCTTTCAATGGGGAGAAAAAAGCGACGATTACAGGAAAAGGTCGTCTGAACAATGAGATTACAACTCTCTTATTCAGAAAGTTACAAGAAGTAGGAATTAATACACACTTTGTTGAGAAGTTATCTGAAACAGAGCAAATTGTGAAAAAGGTAAGCATTATTCCATTAGAAGTTGTCACTAGAAACGTAATTGCAGGAAGTCTTTCGAAAAGATTAGGAATGGAAGAAGGCACTGCACTTGCAGCACCAATCGTAGAATTTTACTACAAAGATGATGATTTAGGAGATCCACTTGTAACAGAAGATCATATTCGCGTGTTAAACGTTGCAACGCCAGAGCAAGTTAGTACATTACGAGAGAAAGCTCTACAAATCAATCAAGTATTGATTGAGCATTTCGCAAGCTGTCGTGTAAGACTAGTAGATTTTAAATTAGAGTTTGGTTTAACAGAAGAAGGCGAAATATTATTGGCAGATGAAATTTCACCGGATACTTGCCGCTTATGGGATGAAGCGAGCAATGAGAAATTTGATAAAGATGTATTTAGACGTGATCTTGGTAATTTAACAGATGCGTACGAAGAGATTTTAAAACGTTTAGGGGGAGCTTCACATGTATAAAGTAAAGGTATATGTAACGTTAAGAGAGAGCGTATTAGATCCACAAGGAACTGCAGTAAAAGGAGCTCTTCATAGTCTTGCTTTTACAGAAGTACAAGATGTTCGCATCGGTAAATATATGGAGTTAACAATTGACAAATCAGTATCTGATCTGGATAGCAAGATAAAAGAAATGTGTGAGAAACTATTAGCGAACGTTGTAATGGAAGATTATCGTTACGAGGTTGAGGAGGTTGTCGCACAGTGAAATTTGCAGTAATCGTTTTTCCAGGTTCGAACTGTGATGTCGATATGTTTCATGCGATTAAAGATGAGCTGGGCGAAGAAGTAGATTACGTTTGGCATGATACAGAGAATTTAGATGAATATGATGCGATTCTTTTACCAGGAGGTTTCTCTTACGGAGATTACCTTCGCTGTGGTGCAATTTCTCGTTTCGCTAATGCGATGAAGGCTGTACAAAAAGCCGCTCAGCAAGGAAAACCAATTTTAGGTATATGTAATGGATTCCAAATTTTAGTTGAATCTGGATTGTTACCAGGCGCATTAATGCGCAATAAAAACTTAAAGTTTATGTGCCGTACGGTTCAATTACGTGTTGAAAATAACGAAACGATGTTTACATCACAATATGAAAAAGGTGCAGTAATCAACATTCCAATCGCACACGGCGAAGGAAACTACTACTGTGATGAAGCAACACTCAAAGAATTAGAAGAAAAGAATCAAATTGCATTCCGTTATGTAGAAAATCCAAACGGAAGCGTTTCAGATATTGCTGGTATTGTAAATGAAAAAGGAAACGTACTTGGCATGATGCCACATCCAGAGCGTGCTGTCGATGAACTTCTTGGCGGTGCTGAAGGTTTAAAAGTCTTTCAATCTATTTTGAAACATTGGAGGGAAACATATGTCGTTACTGCTTGAACCAAATCCAACACAAATTAAAGAAGAACGCATTTATGCGGAAATGGGATTAACAGACGAAGAGTTTGCCATGGTTGAAAAGATTTTAGGCCGCTTACCAAACTATACAGAGACAGGATTATTCTCTGTTATGTGGTCAGAGCATTGTAGCTACAAAAACTCAAAACCAGTTCTTAGTAAGTTTCCAACAACAGGAGAACATGTACTGCAAGGACCTGGTGAAGGTGCAGGAATTGTAGACATCGGTGATAACCAAGCGGTTGTATTTAAGATGGAAAGTCATAACCATCCTTCTGCGATTGAACCATATCAAGGTGCTGCAACAGGTGTTGGCGGTATCATTCGTGATGTGTTTTCTATGGGTGCACGCCCAGTCGCTCTATTAAACTCACTTCGTTTTGGTGAATTACAGTCACCACGCGTGAAATATTTATTTGAAGAAGTTGTGGCTGGAATTGCAGGATACGGTAACTGCATCGGGATTCCAACTGTTGGTGGAGAAATACAATTTGATCCATGCTATGAAGGGAATCCGCTTGTAAATGCAATGTGCGTTGGCTTAATTAACCATGAAGATATTAAAAAGGGGCAAGCGCACGGTGCTGGCAATACTGTTATGTACGTTGGTGCTGCAACAGGTCGTGACGGCATTCACGGTGCAACTTTCGCATCTGAAGAGCTGTCTGAGAACTCGGAAGCAAAACGTCCAGCAGTGCAAGTAGGCGATCCATTTATGGAAAAACTTCTAATTGAAGCTTGCTTAGAGCTTATTAAATCTGATGCGCTTGTTGGGATTCAAGATATGGGAGCTGCAGGCTTAACATCATCTGCTGCGGAAATGGCAAGTAAAGCAGGTATGGGTATTGAAATGTACTTAGATGATGTACCGCAGCGTGAAACAGGCATGACACCATATGAAATGATGCTGTCCGAGTCACAAGAGCGTATGCTAATTGTCGTGAAAAAAGGTAGAGAGCAAGAGATTGTAGATTTATTTGAAAAGTATGGCCTTGCAGCGGTTACGATGGGGAAAGTAACGGAAGATAAAATGCTTCGTTTATTCCATAAAGGCGAAATGGTTGCTGAAGCGCCAGCAGATGCGTTAGCAGAAGAAGCGCCAATCTACCATAAACCTTCAAAAGAAGCAGCATACTTTGCAGAGTTCCAACAAATGAAGATGGAAACACCAAAAGTGGATGATTATAAAGAAACATTGTTCGCTTTATTACAACAACCAACGATTGCAAGTAAAGAGTGGGTATATGATCAATATGATCACCAAGTACGCACAAGCACAGTTGTCAAACCGGGATCGGATGCAGCAGTTGTACGTGTACGTGGCACAGAAAAGGCATTAGCAATGACAACAGATTGTAACTCTCGCTATATTTACTTAGACCCTGAAATGGGCGGTAAAATTGCGGTAGCAGAAGCAGCACGTAACATCATATGTTCTGGTGGGGAGCCACTTGCGATCACCGATTGCTTAAACTTTGGTAACCCAGAAAAACCAGAGATTTTCTGGCAAATTGAAAAATCAGTAGATGGTATGAGTGAAGCTTGTCGTACACTACAAACGCCAGTTATCGGCGGAAACGTATCAATGTACAACGAACGCAGCGGCGAAGCTGTATATCCAACACCAACTGTTGGTATGGTCGGTCTAGTTCATGATTTAAAACATGTTACAACACAAGAGTTTAAGCAAGCTGGAGATCTTGTTTATGCAATTGGCGAAACGAAGGCAGAATTTGGTGGAAGTGAATTGCAAAAAATGCTACATGGTAAAATTTTCGGTCAATCACCAAGTATCGATTTAGAAGTAGAATTAAAACGCCAAAAACAAGTGTTAGCAGCGATCCAAGCAGGGCTTGTTCAATCAGCACATGATGTTGCAGAAGGTGGCTTAGCGGTTGCGATTGCTGAAAGTGCAATGGGTGCAAAAGGCTTAGGCGCTACTGTGAAGTTAGATGGAGAAGCAACAGCAGTATTATTTGCAGAATCACAATCTCGCTTCGTTGTAACAGTAAAACGTGAACAAAAAGAGGCATTCGAGAGCATGGTAGAAGCGCTTCACATTGGGGAAGTAACAAATATGAATGAAGTGACAATTCTGGGTGAAGAAAGTGAAGTATTACTTACAGCAAATGTTGATGAAATGAGAACGGCTTGGAAAGGGGCAATTCCATGCTTGCTGAAATAAAGGGGCTAAATGAAGAATGTGGCGTTTTCGGAATTTGGGGGCATGAAAATGCAGCACAAGTTACGTATTACGGATTGCATAGTTTACAGCACCGTGGTCAAGAGGGCGCAGGCATTGTTGTAAATAATGGGGAGAAAATCGTTGGTCATAAGGGGCTTGGTTTAGTATCCGAAGTGTTTTCACACGGTGAGTTAGATGGTTTAAACGGAAAATCAGCTATTGGGCACGTGCGTTATGCAACAGCAGGAGGAAATGAAGTTGCAAATGTTCAGCCGCTGTTATTCCGATTTTCTGATCATAGTATGGCACTTGCACATAACGGTAACTTAATTAATGCGAAAATGCTTCGCCGTGAATTAGAAGCGGAAGGCAGTATTTTTCAAACAAGTTCAGATACAGAAGTATTACTCCATTTAATTAAACGTAATACAAAAGGCTCACTTATCGAAAGTGTGAAAGACGCATTAAATAAAGTAAAAGGTGCATTTGCCTATTTGTTACTAACAGGAAACGAAATGATTGTTGCATTAGATCCAAACGGATTCCGTCCTCTTTCAATCGGAAAAATGGGGGATGCATATGTCGTAGCATCTGAAACATGTGCTTTCGATGTAGTTGGTGCAACCTATATTCGTGATGTAGAGCCTGGAGAATTACTTATCATTAATGATGAGGGCATCCAGGTAGATCGTTTTACAAATGAAGTAGATCACGCAATTTGTAGCATGGAGTACATTTACTTTGCTCGTCCTGATTCTAATATTGCTGGTATAAATGTCCATGCAGCACGTAAAAATATGGGGAAAACTTTAGCGAAAGAGGCTCCGATTGAAGCGGATGTTGTAACAGGTGTACCGGATTCTAGTATTTCCGCGGCAATCGGTTATGCAGAAGCAACAGGAATTCCATATGAACTAGGACTTATTAAAAATCGTTATGTCGGACGTACCTTTATTCAACCTTCTCAGGAATTGCGTGAGCAAGGGGTAAAAATGAAGCTCTCAGCAGTACGAGGTGTTGTAGAGGGAAAACGTGTAGTGATGATCGATGATTCCATTGTACGTGGTACAACAAGTAGACGAATTGTTCGTTTACTTCGAGAAGCGGGAGCAACAGAAGTACATGTACGAATTGCTTCACCACCACTTAAATATCCATGTTTTTATGGAATTGATATTCAAACGAGAAAAGAATTAATTGCAGCAAACAATTCGGTGGAAGAAATACGTCAAATCATCGGCGCAGATTCCTTAACGTTTTTAAGTGAAGATGGCTTAGTAGATGCAATTGGACGTCCATATGAAGGGAAATACGGCGGTCTATGTATGGCTTACTTTAATGGAGATTATCCAACGGCCCTTTATGATTATGAACAAGAGCTTTTAGAGAGTATGAAATAAGAAAGCATAAAGGCTTCTACCACACGCTGTGTAGAAGCTAGCTTTTTTCTTGAAACATACAGTGCTGATAATAAGAGAAAGTATGGGGTCTTACTGCCCGCTTGGGTGGGAGAAATTAAAAGACGAGGTGTATATAAACGATGGCGAATGCATATAAGCAAGCAGGAGTAGATATTGAAGCTGGATATGAAGCGGTATCTCGCATGAAAAAACACGTGCAAACAACAATGAGAAAAGAAGTACTAGGCGGTCTAGGCGGTTTTGGAGGTATGTTTGATCTATCAAAATTTGCACTTAAAGAGCCGGTACTAGTATCTGGAACAGACGGCGTGGGAACAAAATTGATGCTCGCTTTTATGATGGATCGACATGACACAATTGGCATTGATGCAGTTGCAATGTGTGTGAATGATATTGTTGTCCAAGGAGCAGAACCGCTTTTCTTCCTTGACTATATTGCTTGTGGTAAAGCAGAACCTAGTAAAATTGAAAACATCGTCAAAGGAATATCAGAAGGATGTCGTCAAGCTGGCTGTGCACTAATTGGTGGAGAAACAGCAGAGATGCCAGGCATGTATTCACAAGAAGAATATGATTTAGCTGGTTTTACAGTTGGTATTGTTGATAAAAAGAAGATTGTTACAGGTGGATCTATTGAAGCGGGTCATGTATTAATCGGATTAGCATCTAGCGGTATTCATAGTAATGGTTATTCTCTAGTACGAAAAGTGTTGTTAGAAGATGGACAGCTTTCTTTAGATAGTATACATGGTCGTTTGGAGCTACCTCTTGGTGAAGAGTTATTAAAACCAACGAAAATTTATGTCAAACCTATTTTAGAACTATTGAAGAAATTTGAAGTGTACGGCATGGCACATATTACTGGCGGCGGTTTTATTGAAAATATTCCACGCATGTTGCCAGAAGGAATTGGGGCAGAGATTGAGCTAGGTTCTTGGGGAATTCAGCCGATTTTCAGCTTACTTCAAGAGGTTGGACAGCTAGAAGAACAAGAAATGTTCAATATTTTTAACATGGGTATTGGTATGGTAGTAGCAGTGAAGGAAGAAGATGCACAATCTGCGATTAAACTTCTAGAAGAACAAGGAGAAAAAGCGCATATCATCGGAAAAACTGTACAAGGATCAGGTGTTACATTTCATGGAGGAGCTGGACTATGAGTAGATTGGCAGTCTTTGCTTCTGGAAGCGGTTCTAACTTTCAAGCGCTGATTAATGCAGTGGAAGAAAAAAGACTAGATGCTGATATCAGTTTACTAGTATGTGATCAGCCTGAGGCACGTGTTGTTGGACGAGCGCATTATCATCATGTTCCTTGCTTTGCTTTCTCACCGAAAAAATATGAGTCAAAAGAAGTATTTGAACAAGAGATATTAAAGAAATTACAAGAATATGAGATTGATTGTATCATTTTAGCTGGTTATATGCGTCTAATTGGTCCGACTTTACTGGAGGCATACGGTGGAAAAATCATCAACATTCATCCGTCATTATTACCGAGTTTTCCAGGGAAAGATGCTGTCGGTCAAGCGCTAGAAGCAGGTGTGAAAGTAACAGGAGTGACTATTCATTACGTGGATGCAGGTATGGATACAGGACCAATTATTGCACAAGAATCCGTAACTGTTTCTGAAACGGATACAAGAGAGAGTTTACAAAAGAAGATTCAAAGCGTTGAGCATAGATTGTACGTAGATACGGTGAACGAAATCGTTCAATCTATGGAAAAGCCGACTGTTAAATAACATTCAACTAGGGGTGAAGGATAAATGAAAAAGCGTGCATTAGTAAGTGTTTCAAATAAAGCTGGAATTGTAGAATTTGTAAAAGGGTTACTTGAGCAAGGAATTGAAGTTATTTCAACAGGCGGAACGAAAAAATTATTAGAAGAAAATGGTTTACAGGTCATTGGAATTTCTGAAGTAACAGGTTTCCCGGAAATTATGGATGGCCGTGTAAAAACATTACATCCAAACATTCATGGTGGCCTGCTTGCAGTACGTGATAATGATACACATGTAGCGCAAATGAATGAATTAGGTATTCAGCCAATCGATTTTGTTGTTGTAAACTTATATCCATTTAAAGAAACGATTACGAAGCCAGACGTGACGTTTGCAGATGCAATTGAAAACATTGATATCGGCGGCCCAACAATGATCCGTTCCGCTGCAAAAAACCATAAATTCGTATCAGTTATTGTTGATCCAGTAGACTATGATGTTGTATTAGCTGAGTTAAAAGAACATGGTGAAGTTGCAGTTGAAACAAAACGTAAATTAGCAGCAAAAGTATTCCGTCATACAGCAGCATATGATGCATTAATCTCAAACTACTTAACAGAACAAATGGGAGAAGAAAGCCCAGAAACACTGACGGTTACGTTTGAGAAAAAACAAGATTTACGTTACGGCGAAAATCCACATCAAAAAGCAACATTTTATAAAGCGCCGTTTGCAGCAACTTCTTCTGTTGCATATGCAGAACAATTACATGGAAAAGAGTTATCTTACAATAATATTAACGATGCAGATGCAGCGCTTAGCATTGTCAAAGAATTTACAGAACCAGCAGTTGTAGCAGTGAAACATATGAATCCATGCGGCGTTGGTGTTGGTGCTGATATTCATGAAGCATATACACGTGCTTATGAAGCTGATCCAGTATCAATCTTTGGCGGTATCATTGCGGCCAATCGTGAAATTGATAAAGCAACAGCAGAAAAGCTACATGAAATTTTCTTAGAAATCATCATTGCACCTTCCTTCTCAAAAGAAGCGTTAGAAGTGTTGAAAAGTAAGAAAAACTTACGTCTTTTAACTGTAAATATTGAAAAAGCAGTATCAGCAAGTAAAAAGCTAACTTCTGTACAAGGTGGTCTCCTTGTTCAAGAAGAAGATACATTATCATTAGATGAAGATACAATCACGATTCCAACAAAACGTGAACCAACAGAGCAAGAATGGGACGATTTAAAATTAGCTTGGAAAGTTGTAAAACACGTG
Source organism: Bacillus sp. DX3.1 (assembly GCF_030292155.1). NCBI lineage: Bacteria > Bacillati > Bacillota > Bacilli > Caryophanales > Bacillaceae > Bacillus > Bacillus sp. DX3.1. The sequence continues at coordinate 341,440 of NZ_CP128153.1, forward strand.
AAATCGAACGCAATTGTATTAACGAAAGATAATATGACAGTTGGTGTTGGTGCAGGGCAAATGAACCGTGTTGGCTCTGCGAAAATTGCAATTACACAAGCTGGCGACAAAGCACAAGGAAGTGCACTTGCATCTGATGCATTTTTCCCAATGCCAGATACGGTGGAAGAAGCAGCAAAAGCAGGTGTAACAGCGATTATTCAACCAGGTGGATCGATTCGCGACGAAGATTCTATTAAAAAAGCAGACGAGTTTGGCATTGCGATGGTGTTCACTGGCGTACGTCATTTCAAACATTAATAGAGGGAGTTTAAAAAGTCCGGTCAAGATAACCTTCGCATTTCTTCGTTGCATTGCCAGTCCGGTACTCATGTAGTTCCAGCTACACTCCGTGTCCTCCTGGCTGCAGCGCCTCGAACTGCTCGGTTCTCTTGATCCTCCTTTTTAAACTTGTATTAATAGAGGATGTTCAAAAAGTCCGGTAAAGATAGCTGTCGCATTTCTTCGTTGCATTGCCAGTCCGGTACTCGTGTAGTTCCAGCTACGCTTCGTGTCCTCCTGGCTTCCGTGCCTGGAATTGCTCGGCTCTCTTGATCCTCCTTTTTGAACACGAACTATAGGAAGTTCAAAAAGTCCGGTAAAGATAGCTGTCGCATTTCTTCGTTGCATTGCCAGTCCGGTACTCGTGTAGTGTCAGCTACACTCCGTATCCTCCTGGCTTCTGCGCCTCGAACTGCTCGGCTCTCTTGATCCTCCTTTTTGAATACGAACTAATAGAAACAAAATAGGAGCTATGCTCCTATTTTGTACTTATGAATAATGGAGGTTGAAATATGAATGTTTTAGTAATCGGCCGCGGTGGACGTGAGCATGCGTTAGCATGGAAGTTTGCACAATCAGAGCAAGTAGAAACAGTGTATGTAGCGCCAGGAAATGAAGGAATGAAAGATGTCGCAACACCTGTTGCGATTGATGAAAATGATTTTGATGCACTTGTTGCATTCGCGAAAGAAAATCATATTGGCTTAACGTTTGTCGGTCCGGAGATTCCGCTTATGAATGGGATTGTGGATCGTTTTGAAGAAGAGGGACTTCGCGTTTTTGGTCCTAATAAAGCGGCAGCTGTGATTGAAGGAAGTAAAGCTTTTACGAAAGAGCTTATGGAAAAGTATGAGATTCCAACAGCAGCATATGAGACGTTCACAAACTATGAAGAAGCAGTAGCATATATTGAAAAAGTTGGTGCGCCAATTGTCATTAAAGCGGACGGATTAGCAGCTGGTAAAGGTGTAACGGTTGCGATGACATTAGAAGAGGCACTGCAAGCTGTAAAAGAAATGCTACAAGATGTGAAGTTTGGCGACGCGAGTAAAAAAGTTGTCATTGAGGAATTTTTAGATGGACAAGAATTTTCTCTTATGGCATTCGTGAATGGAACAACTGTATATCCGATGGTGATTGCGCAAGATCATAAACGTGCTTTTGACGGTGATAAAGGTCCAAATACAGGAGGAATGGGTGCTTATTCTCCAGTGCCACAAATTCCAGGGGCGGCAGTGAAGCAAGCGATTGAAACAATTCTATATCCGACTGCTGAGGCAATGATACAAGAAGGACGCTCGTTCACAGGTATTTTATATGCAGGTCTTATTTTAACAAACGAAGGCCCGAAAGTGATTGAGTTTAACGCTCGTTTTGGTGATCCAGAAACAGAAGTGGTACTACCTCGCCTAGAGAGTGACTTAGTAGACGTATGTAACGGTGTGTTAGATGGAGAAGACCTCACACTTGGATGGTCTGAGGAAGCAGTGATTGGCGTTGTACTTGCTTCAAAGGGATATCCAGAAGCATATGAAAAAGGTGCTGTCATTGGCGGACTAGATACATTAGAAGATGCAATTGTCTTTCATGCAGGTACAGCTGTGAAAGAGGGAGAGTTTGTTACAAACGGTGGCCGTGTTTTATTTGTTGCTTGCAAAGCGAAAGACTTACAAGAAGCGAAAGCTACAGTGTATAAAGAAATTACAAAAATCGAGAGTGATGGTTTATTTTATCGAAGTGATATTGGATATCGGGCGACTGCAAAAGTGGATTGTTAAGAGCTAACATACTTTATGTTAGCTTTTTTTTTGATTTCTCTATTTGGGATATATATAAATACAAATTAAAAAATCGATATAAAACCCTTCTTTTTAGGTGGAAGAGAGCATCCGGCCATGCATAGAAGCGGTCAGATCCTTTTCCTGCCCAGACACAGTGAAAACAAAGAGAGAAAACAAGTGCAGGTCACCTTTTGTTATCCATAGCCGCGGCTTATATGTCGAAAAATCAAAATGGATTTATATAGTATACATTTTTGATTTTCACACAAGAAATAATTTCTCCTAATACTGGTGGGAATGTTGTAATTGGAGTAACTCTTATAGGTTTTCTTCATAAAAATATCCCTTTTAGGTAAACAGTATGGCTCTTTCTCTGAGCTGTCTACTTAAAAGGGATAATATCATCCATCATAACAGACGGACTCTTTTTTTACTGTCTACCTAAAGGGGATAATACTACTCTTCACTTCTTTATCCCGCTATTCTTGGGCAGTAATACCCCCACCTCAAAGTTCAGCAAAAAGTAAAGAAGTTAGGTGAGGGCTAATGATCAATGGGGGATGAAGAAGACCCCCACTGATCAAAGTTTCACTTTATATTGTCAAAAAATGTTTGCGCCAGAACCGAAAGAATGATTGGCGGCTCTTGTAACTCTAAAAATTCATTTGTTTAAATGGGAGCTGTTCCTGTTGATTCTCTAACCATAAGTTTAGTAGATAGTAAAATTTCCTGAAAAGGCTCATCACGATGATTAAAACGCCAGAAAAGCTGTTCGACAGCTTTTTTTCCGTATAACTCTAAGTCAATATCTACGGTCGTAATTTTGGGAGTGGTCATACGGGATAATAAACCATTATCAAAACTGCAAATGGATGCTTGAGATGGGATTTGGATTCCTTTTCTTTGTAAACAAGAATTTACAAAAAATCCAAGTCCATCATTCACACAAAACCATGCCGTTGGTAACGAAGGTAAATTCGTTAGCTGTTCCCAAACTACTTCTTCGGATTCCGTTATATCCGTCAATAGAAATGCTGGATTAACTTCTATATTAGAATGTTCCAAAGCAAGAAGATATCCATCAAGCCGCTCTCTATAGCTTGGAGAATAGTTAATATTTCCTACGAATGCTATATTTTTATGTCCTTGCTCTATTAAGTGGTGAACTGCTGTGTACGCTCCGAACCGGTTATTCGTTAATATAGCATCAGCATGAATAAAAGGATGGTGATGATCGATAAGTACAGTTGGAATATCCTGCTGAGTGACCTTTTGAATATAAGCTGTACTTAAATGAGAAAGAATGAGTACTCCATCAACGGATCTGTCTTCAATAAAACTTGGAAGTTCTAAATTATTAATGGCTTCTTTATTTATAGGTTGTATAAAAAGATTTAGGTTACGCTTCCGCGCTTCTTTTTCTATACTCAGATAAATTTCCCCAAAAAAACTTTTAGCAGAGAACGCAAAATCAGAAGCGATGAGCGCTATATCCTTTGTCTGTTTTCTTGTTTTCAGCACTGTTTTACTTTTAGGATATTCATATCCTAATTCTTGAGCTGCTTGTTGAACGCGTTTTCTCGTTTCTTCGCTTACACCAGGTTTTCCGGTCAATGCTTGCGAGACTGAGTTTTTAGATATGTTCAAATGATTAGCTATTTCTTGCATTGTTACTTTTCTAGTCATAGTATCACCTTTCAGTTTAATGGAAAATATTTTAAATTATATTACCAAAAAGGTAACGTTTTTGAGAATATAAATCAACTATTGACTTAAAACGCTTTCAATAGTATAAATATATTGTAACGTGACTTTTATAATTATAAAACATTTATTTTTTATAAGTAACGTTACAAAACTATTTATGTAATGTTACTTAGGTTGAGATTTTGTAGAATAATAGTTAAATGAGGTAAATGCAAATTTTTTTGCTGATACTAAAAATAAGGAGGGGACGAAGGGATAGTCGCTTTATTTATTAAGATAATTATGGGAAACGTTTTCATATCGGAGTAAGAGGAGTGGAGAGAACATCGATCATCTTACACATAAATATGGAAATTATCTTTTGCAATTCTTAGTATTTATATATTTTTAAGAAATGATATTAGTATCATTGTCAATAAAGTAGAGTGTAGTGCTATAAGAGGAGGAGAAATTTGATGAAGAAAAAGCTTTTATCCAAGCTAGCTGTTCTTGTGGGAGTAAGTGTATTAACAATAGGGGGAATTGCTGGATGTTCAAGTAATAAAGCTGACACAGCAAAGAAAGATGGTCCAGTGGAGTTGAAAATTGCTACATGGGCAAATGAACGTGAATCAAAGGAATTCGATGAAATTATTAATAAATTAAATGCTAAGCAACATGATTATAAGCTTAAACAGATGGTCATTCCAAAAGATTACTATGCTAAAGTTCAAACGATGATAGCTGGGAAACAAGCACCAGATTTGATGTGGTTAGCTCAGGAATATATTCCGGCTTACGCTGCAAACAATGCACTTGTAGATATTTCAAGTGAACTTAAATCTCAGAAACAAATTAATATGGATGATTATTTTTCCGGTTCTTTAGATACTGCAAAGTATGAAGGTAAAACATATGGATTACCTTGGATTGGTCAAGCATATGTAGTTTATTACAATAAATCAATGTTTAAGGAAGCAGGAATTCAGGATCCGAGCTTAACTTGGAAGTGGAATGATTTTCATAATACAGCTAAAACGCTAACGAAAGACGACAAATATGGATTTGCTACAGCAGGAAGTCCACCACTTTCTGTGTTTGCCTGGGGTGAAGGTGGAGACATTATTAATAAAAAAGGAAAAGTAGTGTTAGATTCACCGGAAACAATTAAAGGGCTAGAAGTAGGTAAAGACATAATTACTGATAAAAGTGCAACGATGCCATATGAAGATGTTAAATCTATGGGATCCGAACAAGCATTTGTCAATGGAACAGTTGGAATGATAATTGGTGGAGCAAACGATGATGTTGAGCGAAAAGTAAAAGAGGCGGGAAATAAATTTGAAGTAGGGATGGCGGTAATGCCAAGTGGTTCAAAAGAGCAAGTTACTTTTAACTGGACAGCTTCAACGGTGATCTCTTCCCAAACAAAAAATAAAGAAGCAGCATCTAAAGCATTACTTGATGTAACAAATGAAATGATGGAATGGAAAGTGCCATCACCATTAAAATCAAAATTACAAAATATTGCAGAAATTAATCCGCATAAAGCGTATGCACTAGAGGTTATTCAAAAATCTACTGAAATGTCACGTGGATTTAACAATGCTGTACAACAAAATGAAATTGCGGCTACTCAAGGACAAGGATTAGATGAGGTTATTCTTTCTAACAATAATGGTAAAGGGAACGTGGATGTAAGTAATTTAGCAAAAGATGTTGCGAAAAAGTTGAGAAAAATAACAGAGTAAAATAACTGAATTACTAATGTTTGTGAAGTCCTGGTAATTTTTTTAGGGGGAAGTGAACATGGAAAATCCATCTCAGTTCAATCGTGAAGAGAAGATAGATTTTTTGCTTAAAAATAGTCTCGAAAAGAAAAAACGGATAAGCCCTGGTTATTTTTATATTGCGCCTTGGTTTATCGGATTTATCTTATTTAGTTTGATTCCAATGATTATGTCACTCGTAATGAGTTTTATGGATTGGCCAGTTATTGGTGAACCAAGGTTTGTTGGATTCGAAAATTTCACCAATATGTTTCATGATGACAATTTCTTAAACTCGTTATTAGTTACAGTAAGGTATGCAATTGTAGCAGTTCCAATTGGAATGATTGCATCATTTACTATTGCTTTAATTATGAACTCAAAAATAAAGGGTTTAAGTATTTATAGAACGGTTTATTATTTACCGGCTGTTGTATCAGGTGTAGCAGTAGGGATTATTTGGCGTTGGATTTTAGATCCATCTAACGGTTTAATAAACAACTTGTTACATATAGTGGGAATTCAAGGGCCTGGCTGGTTTACTGATCCAAACTGGGTACTTCCCTCATACATCATGATTAGTTTATGGGGTGCTGGAGCAGGGATGCTAACATACTTAGTTGCATTAAATGAAGTTCCTAAAGACCTATATGAATCAGCTTCTATTCAAGGAGCAAATGCTATGACCAGATTATTAAACATTACGTTACCTATGATGAAACCAATCTTGTATTATAACTTGATTATGGGGATTATTGGAGCCTTTAAAAAGTTTAATGATGCATATATCTTGGGTGGAGCTGGGAATCAAGGACAATTTATCCTGCTTCAAATTTATGACACAGCATTTAAATATTTTAAAATGGGTTATGCTTCAGCGATGTCTTGGGTATTTTTAATTATTGTTCTATTAATAACAATGCTCGTACTCAAATTTACTGATTTTTGGACATATGGGTCAAAACAGGAAGAATAGGTGGTGGTTTAAGTGAGCTCTGCTGAAGCAAATAATACAGAGAAGATTAATGAAATACTTCGTTTAAGTAAAAAAAATAAAAATTACAAATCTATTGTGTTTACTGTTATAAAACATTTCTTACTTATTATGGTGGCAATCTCAATGATTGCACCGTTTTTTTGGATGATATCTACTTCTTTAAAAACAGGTAATAATGTATTTAGTGTACCCCCACAATGGATCCCAAATCCTGTTAATTGGGGTAACTATGCAGAAGTTTTTGTAAAGGTTCCTTTTTTACAATATATCTTGAACACTACATTTTACACTGTGTCTGTAACATTTCTAGAAGTTAGTGTATCACTAATTGTAGCTTACGGTTTTGCACGTTTTCAGTTTAAAGGAAAAAATCTTTTATTTATGTTTTTACTAATAACAATTATGCTTCCAGGTGAAATTACAATTGTGCCAGGATATATATATTGGGCAAAAATTGGAGAGGTTCTAGGTATTCCAACGATAAACACTTATATTCCTTTAATTTTGCCAGCACTTGGTGGGCAAGCTGTTCATGTGTTTTTTATGAGCCAATATTTTAGGACAATTCCAAAAGATTTTTCAGAAGCTGCATATATTAATGGAGCGAGTAGCTGGAAGATTTTATGGAGAGTATATGTTCCAATGTCAATCCCAGCTATTATCACGATTGCTATATCATCATTTATGGGAACGTGGAATTCATTTTTAGGGCCTCTTATCTATTTGAACGATATAGATAAATTTACAGTTCAAGTTGGTTTAGCGATGTTCCAAGGTATGTTTGAAGTAAACTGGCCATTATTAATGGCAGCAACAACTTTATCAATTATTCCGATATTAGTACTATTCTTCTCGGCCCAAAAATATTTTGTGGGATCGAATAAAGCAGATGGAGTTAAATAGAGGGATGATTATATGAGGTTAATCAGAAAATTAAAATCATTAATTCAAAAAACACCAGTTTATATTAGTTTTATTTTATTTTTTATAGCTATTGCAAACATGTCGGCACCTTTTTTAGTAAATGCAATAAATCAAAAAAATGATCTAACACAAGAATTGCATTCTTATTTAAAGGAGTATGAAGGTACTTTCATCATAGAAGACTCTGAATTCCAAATAACGGAAAAAACAAAAATTGAAATGGATGAATTTAATGTTTATTTAAACTATCCACGCAATGAAATAAACAAATCAAATTATGTGTTATTTGAGAGAGATAAGACAATTTTTAGCTATGGTAATCAAGTTGTCGAACAGCAGTATAAGGAAAATTCGATGAGTGTTAGTCAATTTATTGCTGATTTTCAAGATATTACCTTTCAATTAAATGCATCGAATATACTAATAACCCTTTTAAAGGTTGCGCTAAAATTTTTCTTTGTTTCATTAGTTTTATTAATTGTGATTCAAATGATGACTCGTAAATCAATAAAATTTTTGCAAGGCTTCCGATATTTAAGCGCATCTGCAATAATATCAAGCTTTATTCTTGTAATTTCAAGATCTTTGATATTTATATCCGATGCACATTTAGAATTAATGAGTTTTCTTATGGTTTCAATAATACTATGCCTTTTCATTGCAGACGAATTTAAAAAATATATTACAAAAGATTATATGGGAGAGGGGTTGAACGAACGTGGCATTCGTTAAAATAGATAATCTGTATAAAGTATACAGTAACAAGGCACTTGCAATAGATGATTTCAATCTTGAAATTCAAAAAAATGAATTTGTTGCCATTATTGGACCATCTGGATGTGGGAAATCAACACTCTTACGAATGATTGCAGGACTTGAAGATATTACATATGGAGAATTAGTGGTTGATGGGAAAGTCATGAATCATGTGCATGCTAAAGACCGTAATATGTCTATGGTTTTTCAAAACTATGCATTATATCCGCATATGACTATTTTTCAAAATATCGCTTTCGGTTTGAAACTTCGGAAAGAGAAAAAAGAAATTATTAATAATAAAGTAAAAGAAGTAGCGGAACTTTTAGGATTGAAAGATTATTTAGATAAAACACCAAGTGAATTATCTGGTGGACAACGACAACGTGTCGCTCTTGGACGTGCAATGGTTCAAGAATCATCTATATTTTTGATGGATGAGCCTCTTTCTAATTTAGATGCAAAATTAAGAAGTAAAATGCGTATGGAACTTCTAAAGCTTCATAAAAAATTAGGTATTACAACTATCTATGTAACACACGATCAAGTGGAAGCTATGACAATGGCAGATAAAATTGTAGTAATTAAAAAAGGCGTAGTTCAACAAATCGGGACGCCTAAAGAACTTTACTACAAGCCAGCAAATATATTTGTTGCAACGTTTATCGGCGATCCTGAAATTAATTTATTGCCTGCAAAAATTGAAGGAAACAAATTGCGGATCAATGATCAGTATTTCCCTTTAACAGAAAAAATGAAAGGCGTTTTAGGAAACTACGCTGAGGATGAAGTTCTGCTAGGCGTTCGACCTGAGGATATTCGAACAGAAAATGTATATTTAGAAAATTATTCAGAGGGAATTATCAACTCAACTGTAGATTTAGTTGAGATGCGTGGAGATGTTTCGATTATAATTACCCGTGCATTAAATCACGATCTCTATTTAAAAATACCTTCATATCATGACTATGAAGTGAATTCAAAAATTGAATTTGTATTTAATATGAATAAAGCTCATTTATTTAATCCAAAAACAGGTGAAAGATTGTAGTAAAAAACTTTGGAAATCGGTGTCTTAAGTATGTATTGGTCAGTAATACATTTGAAAGTGTAATGAATATTATACTATTTTCATATAAAGCAATGATGTTGAAATGATAAAGGGGGAATAACAAAGTGAAGCTATCAAAAACAAATGTTAAGACATGTAAAGAATTAGTAAAAGAATTTAAAGTCAAAAAAGAGACGATTGCAAATGCAGAAAAAATTGAGTTTGTAGGAGTTGCTGATAAAGACGTATACAACATTACTGCACCGTTTGAAGACCAAGGAGAGCTTGTAATTGCGGGTCGTGTCGAATCTCGTGACAGTGAGCATTCTCAAGTATATTTTTTCGTTGAGAAAGATGGAAAGTGGGCTCCAAGAGAAGGAGCACCTGTTTTTGAGCTGCAAGATCCTTTTGTTACGAGAATTAATGATGACTTGGTATTTGGGGGAGTTCAAATTTTCCCACATCCAGAAAGACAAGGTAGCCTTGGCTGGAGAACGGTATTTTATAAGGGAAAAAACATTTCGGACTTGAAGGAATTTGCCAAAGGTCCAAATGGAATGAAAGACTTACGTTTGGTTCAATTGCAAGATGGTTCAATTGGTGTGTTAACACGCCCACAAGGGGAAAAAGGAGGACGTGGGAAAATCGGATTTTCTCGTATCCCTTCTCTTGATCAATTCACTACAGACTTAGTTAATGAAACACCACTATTAAAAGGACAGTTTATTGATGAAGAATGGGGTGGCGCAAATGAACCTCGTCTTTTATCGAATGGATTAATAGGGGTTTTGGGTCACATTGCTTATTTTGATGAAGAAGAGAATCGTCATTATTACCCAATGGCATTTGCCTTGGATCCACATACAAGTGAAATAACAGATATTCAATTGATTTCAATGCGTTCAAACTTTTTACCAGGACCAGCAAAACGTCCTGATCTAGAAGATGTAGTATTTAGTGGCGGTCTGATTCGTAAAGGTGATGGAACTGCTGACATTTATGCTGGTATAGGCGATGCAGAAGCGCAAAAAATGACAATAGTAGATCCATTTATACAATACGAACAATAGAATGAATGTTATGAAAAGATATCGTTATGAGGAAAATCCGCTTATTACACCAAATGATATTAGTCCATATCATGAAGGATTTGAAGTGATGGTATCTTTTCGTGCAGGTGTTGTAGACATTTTGACATATTATTAAAAATGAGAACAAAGTATCTAAAAACAATTAAATTTTTAGGTGTCCAGCCTTTTTGTTCTGAAAATTCTAAATATAATTTAAAAAAATCGGAGTGTAAGATGAAGATATTCTCATTATTTTCCAAAGAAGTGAACTATTACTTGTATATGAGTGCTTTGTTTACATTTGGAAATAACTTATCTGCCGTATTTCTTACCATTTTTCTTTGGAAATTGGATTCTACGTATACATTGTTAGCTTACTATAGTTTCGTCTTGTCATTAATAATCATAATCAGCTTTTGGTTATGTGCGTGGCTTGCGAAAAAAATAACTCCGATGAATACATTGCGAATCGGGATTTTGTTTTATATTTTCGCTTATCTCATTACTCTTATTTTTCGAGATTCGCTTTCAAACTACATTATTGTTTTAGGCATATTTATGGGACTGGCAGTTAGTTTATTTGCAGTAGGTTCCCATATGGTAGCACTTGACATGATTGAAAATGAAAAAAGAGATAAGTTTCTTTATTTACAAGGAGTTATGACTACATTTGGAGGATTAGTTGCCCCCTTAGTAGCAGGTTTTTGCATTCAATTATTTCAAGGAATGACAGGATATTTTGTTGTTTTTTTCTTGACCTGTTTATTTTTGTGCCTGTCTATTTTCGTTTCTCTCCCTATAAAGGGAAAGAAAATTGAAGTGGAAAACAATATGCGTGAAGTTCTTATGCATCCGAGTAAAAAATGGAAATGGATGTATCCTGTAATGTTTATTGATGGTATTTTTTCAGGAGTGTATATTACTTTCTTAATATCTATCATGATATTTATGATTGCAGGTAACGAATTAAATTTAGGGATTTTTAATACGGGAGCAGAAGTTGTTTCTATTATTGCGTTTTTATATCTTGCTAAAATTTCAAATCCAAACAATCGATTAGAAATTTTTACAATAGGCTCTTTAGTATTGTTTTTAAGTTCGATTATGCTTTCGACTTTTCCTGTTTTTAACACTTTAATAATCTATATGTTTGCTAAATCAATTTCCATGAATATGATTCAAACTTCTATGAACGCTCTCATTTATGACGCGATAGAGAGCGATCCAAATTATAAGAAAAAACGTTTAGATTACGTTATTATTCGGGAGATTCCATTAGGATTGGGAAGGTTATTGGGAATAGTTATATTTATAAAAATTCAACAAATATTCCCCTTAGATGAAGTGATTCCTATTTCTTTTAGTATATTTCCAGTTTCCTATGTGCTAATGATACCTTTGCTTTACTATATCTCGAATAAAATTGCTGAAAAACCGATAACATACAAATTTCAATAATATTAAAAACACAAATGGAGGTTTATGTCTTGAAAGAACCTATTTTTTTAACACCCGTTTTCAAAGAACGTATCTGGGGCGGAACAACATTACATAATAAATTTGAGTATCAAATTCCTTCTGATCATACTGGGGAATGCTGGGCTATTTCTGCACATCAAAATGGTCAAAGTGTTGTAAGAGAAGGAAAATATAAAGGAATGAAATTGGAAGATTTGTATAAGAAACATCCAAGTTTGTTTGGAAATCCACAGTCTGAAGTTTTTCCACTTTTAACTAAAATTTTAGATGCAAATAAGGATTTATCAGTACAAGTGCATCCCGATGATGCCTATGCAAATGTGTATGAAAATGGTGAACTTGGAAAAACAGAATGCTGGTATATTATTGATTGCAAAGATGATGCGGAAATTATTTTTGGTCATAATGCTACAACAAAGGAAGAGTTTGTTCGAATGGTGGAAGAAAAAGATTGGAACAAGCTACTTCGCCGAGAAAAAATTCAACCTGGAGACTTTTTTTATGTCCCAAGCGGCACAATTCATGCTTTGTGTGAAGGAACGCTTGTTTTAGAAACACAACAAAGCTCTGATACTACATATCGTGTGTATGACTATGACCGGGTTGATGAGGATGGCAATACACGTGAACTTCATTTACAAAAAGCAATTGATGTAACAATGGTTCCTCATAAAAAAATTATAAGCAATCCAAAAATTGAAAAATTTCAAGGGGCAACTGTGACTACGTTTGTGGAAGAAACTTATTTTTCTGTTTATAAATGGGATGTAAGAGGAGAAGTTAAATTACGACAAGATAAAAATTATTTATTACTAAGTGTTGTTGATGGAGAAGCAGAACTGTTTAAGGATGATAAATCGTATTTCTTATCAAAAGGAGAAAATTTCATTTTACCAAGTGACTTTGGAGAATTTGAAATAAAAGGGAATATCACAATCATTGTATCAAATTCAAACCAGTGAATAGGAAGACTGGCTATTTCTTAGAAGACCCATTCATACAATTTGAAAAATAAGGAGAAATAATCATGAAAACATATCGCTATGAAAACAATCCCATTATTACCCCTTTAGATGTAAAGCCTCATCGAGAAGACTTTGAAGTAATCGGAGCCTTTAATGCAGGTGTTGCAAAGTATAAAGATGAAACGCTTCTTCTGCTCCGTGTAGCAGAGCGTCCGATAAGTGAAGATCCTAAGATTGTTAAGGCACCAGTATTCTGTCCTGAAACAAATGAATTGGATATTATAGAATTCCATACAGAAGATGAACGGTATGATTTTTCCGATCCACGTGTGATTCGAAATGTATCAAATTCACAAGCATTTGAATATTTAACATCATTATCCTATATTCGTATCGCACGTAGTAAGGACGGTCATACGTTCACTATTGACGAAAAACCGTTTGTTTACCCAACCAACAAATTTGAAACTTTTGGGATTGAAGATCCACGTGTAACACAAATTGAAGACAGGTACTATATTTACTTCAGTGCTGTTTCTCCTTTAGGCATCGGAGAATCTATGGTGTCTACAAAGGATTTCGTTACTGTAGAACATCATGGGATGATTTTTGCTCCTGAAAATAAAGATGTGCTTATTTTCCCTGAAAAAATCAATGGGAAATACTACGCTCTTCATAGACCAAGCTTAAAAAGTATTGGTGATCCTGAAATTTGGATTGCAGAATCTAATAACTTATTATATTGGGGAAATCACCAGCATTTAATGGGGCTAAGAAATAACATGTGGGACAGTGGGCGCATCGGTGGAGGTGCAGTTCCAATCAAAACAGAAAAAGGATGGTTAGAACTTTATCACGGTGCAACTCTAGAACATAGATATTGTATGGGAGCTGTTTTACTGGATCTAGAAAACCCAACAAAAGTCATTGCTCGTTCCGATAAGCCGGTTTTGGAACCAGAAGCTGACTACGAAAAAGAGGGATTCTTTGGGGATGTTGTTTTCTCATGCGGCGTACTGGTAGAAGGAGACATCGTAAAAATGTACTATGGCGTAGCAGATACTTCGATGGCATGTGCTGAATTAAGTCTTCAGGAAATCCTTGATTCACTCACATATTGCTAATTTGGAAATATACACTAAGATTTTTCCGTTCTTTTTTGTTTTTTAGTGCAAAATACAAATCATGTGAGGAGAAAGTATATGAAGCTGCATGATAACTGGAAAATTCGCGATTTTAATGTAGGAGAAATGAGAGATTTAGAGATTGCTTCTCCTGATTTTATCGATTATTTTTGGATTACTGCAAAAGTACCTGGAGATGTTCATTCTACGTTAATTGAACGTAACATCATTGAAAACCCTTTCTTCGGACATAATGACCAAAAGTGCAGATGGGTAGAAGAAAAAGTATGGTGGTATCGCACAACTTTTGAGTTTCAAGGAAACATACATGATGGGGAAATGATGGAACTTACATTTGAGGGGCTTGATACGTACGCAACCGTTTATCTCAACGGAGTCGAACTTGGTTCCACAGAAAATATGTTTATTAGCCACACATTCGATGTAACACGTGAATTGAAGATAGGAAAAAATGTACTAGCGGTAAAGTTTGATCCTATTCAAATGCGTATAAAAGATAAAGTACAGTATTATTGGTCTGGTTTCAGTAAGAAGCGTGTCTGGACCCGTAAAGCTCAAAGTCATTTTGGATGGGACTGGGGACCGCGTCTTGTTTGTGCGGGCATTTGGAAAGATGTACATTTGAAAAAAAGAAAGTATGCAAAGATCAATAACGTTTTTTCTCGTACGACTGCCATTGAAAATAATAGAGCAACAGTTCAAATCGATGTGGAGATTGCTACTCATACTAAAACAAAAGAATATGAAACAGAAATTATATTAGCATTTGGTCAGAACATAATAGAAACACAGCGAGTTAGATTTCATAACAAAAAAGCTAATATAACTTTTCATGTAGATAACCCTAATTTATGGTGGACTCATGATATTGGTACTCCAAATTTGTATACGCTCACAACTAGACTGTACGCCGATGGAGACATCGTTGATGAAGATAGTCAGGACATCGGTATTCGCACTATTGAAGTACAACGAAGCAATCAAAGTGGAGACCATTGCTTTACGTTTGTATTGAATGGGGTGCCATTGTTTGCGAAAGGTGCAAACTGGATTCCGATTGATAGCTTTTTAGCCTCTGTACCGGACTCACATTATTGTCATCTGATTCAGATGGCAAAAGATGCAAACATGAATATGCTTCGAGTTTGGGGCGGTGGCATTTATGAAAAGGAAGTCTTTTATGATGAGTGCAATAAATTGGGAATTTTAATTTGGCAAGATTTTATGTTTGCTTGTGCACTTTACCCGGACTATAACAAAAATTTCATGGAAAATGTATATCAAGAAATTGTACATGTCGTGAAACAGTTACGAAACCATCCATGCTTGGCGCTATGGTGTGGGAATAACGAGAACGATTGGCTATATGAAGCCCTAAAGTCATCTGGTGAAATACAGCATCCCTTTTATGGAGAAAAAATTTATCATGAATTAATGCCGGAATTGTTGGAAGAACTTGATCCGACCCGTCTATTTTGGCCAAGTTCCCCTTATGGTGGAAACGATCATAATTCGCGTGAACAAGGTGATTCTCACAATTGGCAAGTTTGGCATGGAAATATCGAGCCTCGTGTGTTTGGGGAACCGCAGACAGTAGATTATAGCATCGAAGGGGTATCATTTAAGAATTTTAAGAAAGATACAACTACATTTGCGAGTGAGTTTGGGATGCACGCTTCATCCAATCGATACACTTTGCAGAAAAATATTCCAGATAACCAATTTTTCTGGGGAAGCAATGAAATGGCGTATCGTAACAAAGATATCCACCATCCAAAGGGAATTTTACTTATGGAAGGATACACAGGTGCCCCTGATAACATTGAGGAATACATGAATTTTTCTATGCTAACACAAGCGGAAGGTCTGAAATATGGAATTGAACACTACAGAAGGAATAAGCTTAATACAAGCGGGGCTTTAGTTTGGCAGCTGAATGATTGTTGGCCTGGTACAAGTTGGTCTGTTATTGATTATTATCTTTTGCCAAAGGCCTCCTATCACTATGCACGTAAATTTTTCAGCCCGGTCTTATTAACGATTGATCACGAATCAGAACAAGATATTAAGATTTGGGTGGTTAATGATACATTGAAACCTTATGAAGATGATGTGGAGCTGTCTGTTTATGATTTCTATGGCACAAAACATTTTTCAAGAGTATGTTCTGTCTGTGTTGAACCAAATGTTTCAGCCTACATCACTAGTATCTCGGAACAGCAAGCATTAAATGGAATGGATCCTCAAACATCTTTCATTGTTATCCGTTCCTTGCGGCATGAATTAGAAGAAAATATATATTATTTCCGTGATCATAAAGAATTGGCGTTACCTTCATCCAATTTAAGCATTATGGTAGATGAAGAAAAGCAAGAGATATCTATTACCTCTAATACATTTGCACGTATGGTAAAAATAGAGATGAATATGGAACAGCTTGTATTTACTGATAATTTCTTTGATTTACAGCCAAATACAGTGAAGAAAGTAAAAGTAACACAAGCACAAGGAAAATGTATTCCTTGGGAATCTCTTTCTGTTTCTGCAATCAATAGCATAAAGTAAAACTTCTACCAGTGGGGGGTTCTTCATCCCCCACTGATTATTATCCCTCACTAATCGGGCTTTACGGACAGTTTATCCCTCACCTATCTTCTTTGGCTTCCTTAGAATCTTGAGGTGGGGGTTTTACTGCCCGCGAATAGCGGGATAAATGAGTAAAGAAAAGAGGAAATACATATGAAGGCAGCTGTATTTCAAGGCAAAGGAAACATACACGTAGAGGATCAAGAGGAACGAGCATTGTACTCGAAAGAAGTGCACATTCGAGTAAAAGCGTGTGGAATTTGTGGAACGGACCAACACATTTTTCACGGACATCCCGGATCAGCGGAAGTGATTCCTCCCGTTATTCTTGGGCATGAATTGTCTGGGGAAGTTGTAGAGCTTGGCGGAAATGTTACGTCTTTGCAGGTAGGAGATAGAGTTTCTGTAGACCCTAATATTTACTGCGGAGGGTGCGAATATTGTAGGAATGGTCGTCCGCATTTATGTAATCACTTGCAAGCCATTGGGGTTACGAGAGATGGGGGAATGGGTGAGTACTGTATAGTTCCGGAAGAAAATTGTTACCGCCTCCCAGATGAAATAAGTTTTGTTGAAGGAGCGATGGTAGAACCACTTGGATGCGTGCTTCATGGATTTAGAAAATTGGACATCCGATTTAATCAGACTGTATTAATTATTGGTGGCGGTTTTATCGGACAATTATTTTTACAACTCATAAAAAAACAGGGCGTTTCATCTATTGTGGTAAGTGAGCCTAGTGAAAATAAACATAAATTACTCCATGCACTTGGAGCAGATATTATCATCAATCCTTTATCTAATCAGTCAGGAGCCGTATTACGAAATAAAGCAGACATTGTTATAGAGTGTGTTGGCCGAAAAGAAAGCATGGAACTTGCTTGTTTAGCGGCAAAAAAAGGTGGACAAATTTTATTATTCGGTGTTTCTTCACCAGAAACAAAAATTTCAGTTTCACCATTTGAAATCTTCGCAAAAGAATTGAAAATTATGGGTTCTTTTATTAATCCGTACACACACGAAGAAGCTATTTCACTTATTCATCAAAAAATAGTTTCGATTGAACCGTTAATCAGTCATTTCTTTAACTTAGACAATATATCGGAAACTATGAAATCCTATTCGACCTTACAGGTATCGAAGGGAGTTATCGTACCACAAGAGAATGTTTAATATATAAAACCTAGTTCAAAAGCAGGAGGCGGGATAGAATGAGATTAGGCGGCATTGAAGCTGGAGGAACAAAATTTGTTTGTGGAATAGGGGACGAAACAGGAAATATAATCGAACGAATAAGCTTTCCTACTACAACACCTGAAGAAACGATGAAGCAAGCTATCTCTTTCTTTAAAAGTAAGGAGTTAGATGCGATTGGAGTAGGCTCATTTGGACCGGTAGATTTGGATGAAACAAGTGATACGTACGGGTATATTACAAGTACTCCTAAACTGCATTGGGATAATTACAATATATTAGGGGAATTGAAGGAACACTTTTCTATCCCTATTGCCTTTGACACAGATGTTAACTCGGCTGCACTTGGCGAAATGGAGTGGGGTGCAGCGCAAGATGTAGACAGTTGCATTTATATTACAGTCGGAACAGGAATAGGGGTAGGTGCCATTGTAGAAGGAAAGCTTTTACATGGAATGTCTCATCCCGAAATGGGGCACATTTTAGTCCGAACACATCCAGAAGATTCGTTTACGGGGAATTGTCCATTTCATCAACATTGCTTAGAAGGAATGGCAGCCGGCCCTGCCATCGGAAAAAGGTGGGGGGAACGCGCAGCAGAGTTGGAACATGAGGAAAAGGTATGGGAAATGGAAGCCTTTTATCTAGCACAAGCTCTAATGAATTATATATTAATTCTTTCTCCTAAAAAAATCATTATGGGTGGCGGGGTTATGAAACAGCGCCAATTATTTCCTTTAATCTATGAACAGTTACAAGATTTATTAAATAATTACATTAAAGTGAAACAGCTGGATCAGTATGTCATTGCACCTAAATTGGGTGATAACGCGGGACTATGTGGGGCATTAGCACTTGCAAAACGAGAAGTGTTACTCACTTCGTATAAATAGGCAAGAACAAATGACTAAAGCTATATTGAAAAAGAATACGATAGATTAGAGTGTTGGGAAACCCTTTAGGGGTCTTGATACTCTGATCTATCGTATTTTCATATACGTTTAAATCCACTAAGTATTTTGCAGTTCAACACAGTGGATTTGTAACTGGAGGTATGAGCGGTATTATCGATCGTTTTGAAGCAGAGGGACTTCGCGTTTTTGGCCCGAATAAAGCAGCAGCTTTTGATGAGGGAAATGATTATAGGGATTTGAATGTAAACAAATATCTATTAGTTTACATTCGAATTTTCTTAGTTAAACCTCATATTTATAAAAATTTTCTCAATATGGATATTCGGATTGATTGCAGTTAAAATATTCAAAATTAAAAATAAGTAGTATATAATAAATATTGTGAACTATTACCCTGGTTTGCCCCTAATTATGCTAATTTTAAAGATCGAGGATCTCGATCTATTTTTTTGCTATAAATACGCAAAGTGTGTCCATAAAACTATAAACAATTAACGAACGTCCCTAAATTTCATACTAAAGATTTAGGGACACTTTTACGAACATATTTAAGGAAGAGTGCAGAAATAAACAATTAATGAAGCGTACTATCCATTATGTTTTGCCTATAAAACCAGAAAAGACCTCTTTGGCTACAACAAAGAGGGGTTTCTTTATGACTTTCCATAAAATGAATAATTCTGGATTTAAAACCATTCCCAAAAACTAGTTGAGGAATATATCTACTAATTTTTGTTTATTTATGTTCCAACTATTTTTTCCCCTCTTGGCTGTACGCTATTTTGGTCTGGTTCCAACGTTATTCCAATGTTATCGAAGGTTTCATTTTCCTGAAGTTCAAATGTCAACATACCTGAACCATAGTTATTGGGTTTAAAAATCCCAGCATTTTTCCGTACGCCATCGTTTAGTAACCAAACTTGATAAACTTTTTCGCCCTCTGCTTTTTGTAAATTGTTTACTTGTACAACTAGCTTTTTTTCGTCTCCTTGCTGCACAATAAAAGCATGTCCATTAGCCTCCAATCTATTTTGATCGACGGAATTTAAAGAAAGAGTAGATAAAATTTCAACTGGCTGACTGTTTAGTTCTTTACCAGTTAACGTTTGATTGCTCATTTGGATATTTGCAATAGTGAATACCGTTGTCGTAATTAATAATATTAAAACTAATACGGTGGCCAAAGGTGTAAACTGCTGTTTGAAATAAGTTAACCATTTTTTTAGGTTACTTACGAATGAATCTGGTTCCTTTTGCTGTGGTGCAAATACAAAATCAAGCACTTCAGATTTTAATGATTCCGGTACTTCCGTTTCCTCAAAGTCAAATTGGAGTGCTTCCCACGCTTCTTTTATCTGAATATAGTCTTTATCACATTTTGGACAGTTTTTCAAATGATCTTTAAAATCTTTTTGATCATCAACACTGAGTTCATTTGTAATATAAGAAAGTAAATGATTACAATTCCTCTCCATTACTTAACCTCCTCAATTCAAATACTTTCTTAATCGTTTAAGAGATTGATGAAGCCTATTCTTAACGGTTCCTAATGGCTCATTTTCCATTTTTGCAATTTCGTTAAGTGAATATCCTCTCCAGTAAAGTAAATCAATTAATCTTTTTTGTGGTTGAGATAATTTATTCTTTGCCTCTTGGATCTCAGTATTATTTATTTTATCTTCAATCTCATTACTTGGATCTTCTAATTCAAACTGTTTGTCAGAATTAAGAGATTCAGTCCATATCCTATTAAGATTTTCTTTACTATCTTTACGGATATAATCTATACAAATATTTCGAGTGATAGTAAGTAACCAATTTACATATTCACCTTTAGAGGTATCATATGTACTTTTTGTCGTCCAAAGCCTCAAAAAAACTAGTTGAATAATTTCCTTCGTCTTTTCTTCATTCCTCTGAGTAAATTTAAAAACGAAACTATATATTAATTTAACATAACGTTCATATAGTTCTTCTAATGCAGGACGATGCTTTTTTTTGACTAAATTCATTAATTCATAATCACTTTTATCTTTCACTCGCTGCTACCCCTCCCCATGATTTATTTTCAAAAAGGTTTTTTACTTAAATTATATAATTGGAGGAGAAGAAAAGGAACAATCAACTAAGTTGATTGTTCCTTTATATGGAATGTTTATTTTAATTAAAGATAGTTTCAGTGTTCACAATATACCATACATCCTTAACTCCTTGTCCGTTCACATCTCCTTTTCCTTTATCATTAACGAAATAGTAAAGTGGGTAACCTTTATAGGTTACTTGCTTTTCTCCTGTATCTTTTCTTGTAATTGTTCCAAAATAAGCTTTATCAAAGCCTGATGGGACTTCAAATTCTTCCGCAGTAAATGGCGGCCAATTTTTTAAACATTCTCCACTACAATTACTTTTTTTAGATTTATCTTTCGTAAAATAATAAAGAGCCATTCCTTTTGAATCAGCTAAGTATTTTCCGGCTTTTTCGTTTTCTAATAATTGTAAAGTTGATGTATCCTGATTATTAGCGTTTTCATTACTAGAGGATTCTGTACTTGTTTGAGCACTTTCCTCTATTCCAATGTTACACGCAGCTAACAACAAGATTGTGGCGAAAGTTGATACGATAAACGACCATTTTCTCATCCTTATTCCTCCTCGAAAATTATTTACATTTAAGATAACGATCCTAGCTTTTAAAAGGTTTGAAAAAATTAAAATTTTTTCTTATTACTAAAATCACTTTTCAATCACAACATTATGTTGAACAGTATCAAATTAATCTTCTCCAACATCTTTTTTTAGTGAAAAATAGGTAGCTAAAATAGAGAAAGCCAAACCGAACCACTTGATTCGTTGGTATTATTCTCAATAATATTCGAACCGATCTGTTCATCTGTACGTTTACTTAGAACGAAGGCATAAAAATTCAGATATGATTACAAAAGGAGGGAATCAAAAATATGTGAGATATTTACAAAAACCCAAAGTTGTAAGCGGGAACTAAATTACGATCAGGGTGATAAAAGTAATCAATCGAAACCATCTACAAACAAGTGTAAACCGTAATAGAATAATAAATAAATACTTTGTATTGGGGTGCGAATTCTTGGTTAAATGAAGATGTTTTGTCTATGGTTAGTGATTACCGATGTCTTGTTTACCTGTTGTGCTTGCGTGGTGCTATGGAACTTATTCGCGTGTCTTTAAGATCTGTTATATAAAAAATTTTCCATCGAGGTGAAGAAATGTTTAAAAAAATGAAATTTAAAAGTGTATTGATTGCAGCTTTGATGTTTGTTGTTATTCTTCCGACTGCCATTTTTGCCTCATCTACTGAGCGCAAAAGCCCTGTGGCAGAGAAGAGCTTCGATGGCAGCATCACCAACAACTCCCTTGCCATAAGTCCCGATGAGCAGATTGCGATTGTTTCAGATAGTCGCAAACAATCCATCCGTATCTATGACCTTGCTAAAGGCACTTTACGTAAGGAAATTGATGGCTTTGTCACACCGAGGAACATCGTATTCGTTGATGGTGGCTCAGAGTTCGTCGTCTCGGACAGCACGCTAGGCACTTTGCGCTTCTACAGCGCAAAAAGCCTAACCTTAAAGGATGAAGTCGTGGTCGGTCCAGGTGCATTCGGTACCGCCGTCAGCCCTGATGAAAAGACGCTGTACGTGAACAATCAGGCACACAGTTCTGTAACCATCGTGGATCTTGAGAAACGCAAACCGACTGCGGTCATCACCGGTTTCGCCCAACCGCGCCAAGGTATTAAAGTCTCTCCGGATGGACGATATGTGTTTGTGACGAACTTTAAGGGAGATAAGGTGTCCGTAGTTGATACGGTCACTAAGAACATAGTACGTGAGATTACCGGTTTCTCTATGATTCGTGGAATCTCCGTGACTGCTGATGGTCGTACATTGTATGCCGCAAACAGCGATCGTGACAGCATTTCCGTGGTGGACACCTCTCTAGGACAAATCGTCAACGAGGTAAAAGTTGGACGTGAGCCATATGGTGCAGCCCTGTCGCCCGATGGTACCCTGCTTTTCGCAAGCAGCAAGGCGGACAATACTATCGATGTGATCAACGTCTCTGATAACCGTGTGATTAAGACAATCAGCGGTTTCACAGAACCCCGGCAAGCCATTGTCTTTAGCCGGGATGGAGAACGCGCTTACGTCCTTAATCGCGATCTCTCCATCGCCCGTGTGAATGTAAAAACCTTTTCCATCACCGATACGATCCGTGATGAGTCAAACAAATACAAGCTTCAAGTGTTAAAATCGGATGGAATCGGAAAATATTTAGCAGACGATCAAGGAATGACACTTTATTACTTCACAAAGGATGAGTCGGGAGTAAGTAATTGTAAAGATAAATGTCTTGAAATTTGGCCTCCATTTCATGCAGAAAATATAGTGGCTCCTAGTGGATTTAATAAAAGCGATTTTAGAACCATCACAAGAGAAGATGGACAGAAACAAACAACGTATAAAGGTCACCCTCTTTATTACTTTTTTAAAGATAAGCAAGTCGGTGATATAAATGGACAAGGCGTAAATAATGTCTGGTTTGTTTTGGGCAAAAAGATTTTTGAGAAATAAGCAATAGCTCCAAGTGACATAATCCGTATAAGCAAAAACGGTTCTGGTGCAAAAAGAATCATATAGCAAAATCAAAGTGAATATTAACTAATCATCAGGTACATTTTATTCGTAATTAATAATTTTACAATGAATTTTTATGATGAAAAGCAAATAGAGTGTTCAGTATTTACATTATATTTTTATTCATATTTTGACAAAATTCGAGGTTTGCACCAGAACCCATCAGCAAGCCTTATTTAACGCAAAGTTAATTGAGTATCAATAGATTAACTCTATTGGGATGAATTTAAAATATATACGATTCAAAAACCAGTTAAAATATGGAGTGTTTCTAATTTAAAAAAGTAAAAAAACAGCGGGGAGTCGCTAATAGATTAGGATTTGCCATATAAATTTCTTACTTACGTTTTCCAGGAAGACCATTATCTGCGAATGAAAAATATGATTAATGCTACTCTTATTAACAATGCAGAGGGAACTTGCTACATTCTTATATGTAATATTGCATATAAGAATGTGTTGATAAAAATGTAAACGCTTACTATAATGAAAACATAAAGATAAATCACATCTTAGCAACAACAAAAGAGGAGAAAATAATATGACAATCGCAATGACAATTTTAAAATTTGTAGGTGGAGCACTTCCATTAGTTCAAGAACTTTTAAAAGCATTTATGTAAGTTCACTATTTAGCAATTATTTATAAATAATTATCATACCTTAATACGAAAAAAAGGAAGGGGTTGATTTTTTGAAAATTAAGAAAAATACTAAAGGAATAAAATTCCTAACATGTTTATTAGTTAGTTTATGCACTATTAATTATTCATCTATTTCCTTCGCGGAAACACAAACAGGTAATTCAGCTGATGCAACAAAAAATGCTAGTGGCATTAATACTGGCATAGCAAATTTAAAGTATGATAGTAGAGATATTTTAGCAGTAAATGGTGATAAAGTAGAGAGTTTTGTTCCGAAAGAAAGTATAAATTCAAATGGTAAATTTGTAGTAGTTGAACGTGAGAAAAAATCACTTACAACTTCACCAGTCGATATTTCGATTATTGATTCTGTGGCTAATCGTACTTATCCAGGAGCAGTACAACTTGCAAATAAAGCTTTTGCAGATAATCAACCTAGTTTATTAGTGGCTAAGAGAAAACCTTTGAATATTAGTATAGACTTACCTGGCATGAGAAAAGAAAATACAATAACTGTCCAAAATCCAACATATAGTAATGTGTCTGGAGCAGTAGATGATTTAGTATCTACTTGGAATGAAAAGTATTCAAAAACACATACGTTACCTGCAAGAATGCAGTATACAGAATCTATGGTTTATAGTAAATCTCAAATAGCAAGTGCTCTTAATGTTAACGCTAAATATCTTGATAATGGGCTGAACATTGACTTTAATGCGATTGCAAATGGAGAGAAAAAAGTGATGGTTGCGGCATATAAGCAAATATTTTATACCGTAAGTGCAGAACTACCTAACAATCCATCAGATCTTTTTGATAATAGTGTTACTTTTGGTGAGTTAACTCGTAAAGGGGTAAGTAATACGGCTCCGCCTGTTATGGTGTCAAATGTAGCTTATGGCAGAACAATTTATGTGAAATTAGAAACAACATCTAAGAGCAAAGATGTACAAGCTGCCTTTAAAGCCTTAATTAAGAATAACAGCGTCGAAACGAGTGGACAGTACAAAGATATTTTTGAAGACAGTACTTTTACCGCTGTGGTATTAGGCGGAGATGCAAAAGAGCATAACAAGGTTGTTACAAAAGATTTTAATGAAATACGAAATATCATTAAAGATAATGCAGAATTAAGTCCTAAAAATCCAGCATACCCAATTTCATATACAAGCACTTTCTTAAAAGATAACGCAACTGCTGCTGTTCATAACAATACAGATTATATTGAGACTACAACTACAGAATATTCAAGTGCTAAAATGACGCTTGATCATTCTGGTGCATATGTTGCTCAATTTGATGTATCTTGGGATGAATTCTCATATGATCAAAATGGAAAAGAAGTACTAACACATAAAACTTGGGAAGGAAGCGGCAGAGACAAAACTGCTCATTTCTCTACAGTCATACCACTTCCACCGAATTCAAAAAATGTAAAAGTCGTAGCGAGAGAATGTACAGGTCTTGCATGGGAATGGTGGAGAACAATTATTAATGAACAAAATGTTCCATTAACAAACGAAATAAAGGTTTCAATTGGAGGAACAACATTATACCCAACTGCTAATATTAGTCATTAGGTAAAAGTGAAGCGCCCTGTTTACAGGGCGCTTCACGTTGTTGAAAAAAGATTATGTTAAGAAAATGCCGAATTTTTTTGGCATTTTCTTGATTTCTATTTGTTTTATAGAATGGTTTCTTCTATAATTTGATGTGTTAGGTGTAAACCAACTTGCTTAAGCGAGCGTAGTTTGGTCCACTTTTTTAAGTTTTGTATGATGGCGGTCATCAAAACTTGTACTTTAACCTTTTGAACTCCACGGTATCGTGCATAGCGCAAACCGTGGAGTTCTTTACTATGTGCGAAACTCAGTTCAACCGTAGACGGACGAACGGAACGGAGAATTTTTCCTCTTATTGATAAGCGCTGTTCTCTTAACTGATCGTAAATTTCTTGATGGATAGAAATTCGCAACACACGATCTTGGTTTTCTTTTTTCGCAAATGGACAGGATTGACAACTTCCTTTAGGTGGTCTGAATTCATGATAACCTTGACGATTCGTTGTTTTATAATAAAACGGTACACCGCAAGGACAGGCGTAGAGATCCTCGTTTACTTGTTTAAATTGATAACGACGGCACTTTGGATGATCCTTCGTTGTAAATCGACGATAAGACATGTAGACGAAGAAGCCACGTTGAAACAACCTTCGCGCGAGGGAAGCGTTGTAGTAGCCTGAATCAAGGGCGATTTCTTTCGCATACTTCCCCAATAATTGATTTAACCGTTCAACTTGTCCGATCAATTTACGATGCCCAGGCACATTCGCGGCGGTGACATCTGTGGCGATGATAAAGTTATGAAGCGAATCCACGATACGGTGCTCAAAATAGGCAAAGCGTCCGCGTTGATCGTGTTTGACGGACAAGCGAGCGTCAGAATCTACAGGGCTAATGTTTGTCTGTTTTTCTTCTATTTTTGAGCCTTTCGCTTGTAAAGGTTTCTTCCCATGACGCACACGGTGATCGTTAATCATCACTAAATCCTCATCTTTTTCTTCTATTACTTTTTCTTCCGCCAAGATTTCGCGTACACGCTTATTCGCATTCGCTTTTAATTCTGTTTCATCCGCCACCCATGTTTCGTTTGCGATAAACCCTTCTTGTTGAATCACACGAAGGCAATGCTGAAAAAGCTCCTCCCAAAACGTCGCATTTCGTAGACGTTGCGAGAGAAACTTAGAGATTGTTGAGTGATCTGGAATCTTCTCATTCGAGGAAATCCCTAAAAACCAACGATACGTCGCATTCTGTTTTACTTGATTACATGTAAAACGAACCGAGCGAAAGCCTTCCAAATACTGAATTAATAAGATTTTCACTAACATAATCGGATCTTTCGTTGGTCGACCGATACGATGTGGATAGAACACTTCCAATCGCCTTGTCACAAAATCCCAATCCATCACTTGATCCATCTTTACTAAATGATGCGAAGCATCATACATCATTTCATAGTACTTTCGATTTTCTTCAATTTCTTTCATGGAATATGTAACGTACATAAAAAATCTCCTCGCTTCATTTCATTCACGAGGAGATTTTATCGAAATTTTCAGGTTTTGTCTATTGACTAGATTGTTTTTCAACAGTATGAAGCGCCCTGTTTACAGGGCGCTTTTTTACTTGGTCACAAGTATATCGGCGCTTTTTCAAATATATCATACTCATCTAATTGGAGAGTCAACATACTATTTTAAGTAAAGAAAAAACGTCCAAAAAGGCGGTTTACTTTTATATTGGCCTGTTCCAAGTCAAACTGTTCACCGACTTTTAAACTCATTAAACTAACTTCGGGTTGCGCCGAATCGTTGCATTTAAAATACGCCCTTCTACTTCACGACTTTTGGCAAAGCGAACAAGGGCAAGTTTAGGTAATTTCATTTTGTTGCCTTCAATCGCAATATTTTCGTTATGGGGGGATTTTGATTCTTTAGGTTGATGGGCATGTGAGCTGTAACTATAATAAATCCACCTTGAATTGCAGATTTAATTTCAACATCTGTTACAACAATATCTATATTTCCCTCTGTTTTCATATGTTTTATTGCAACCTCAGTAGCTCTTTTTTTGTTGTATTTTTGTCATGAACTATGTATGTAGTAGATCCTATTGCTAAAATTATAATTATGTTTTTTATTTTATTTTGGATCATCTAATCCCCAACCCATGACCAAATAGTTTTGAGTTTTATTTATTGTGACATGGAATTTTCTATTTTTATCATTTTTAGTATGACCTTCGACATCAATAAAACCTGCACGCATCATGTGTTGAATTTCAACTTTAGTAACTGTTACATCAATATTTTCCTTTGTTTTCATATGTTTTATTGCAACTTCAGTTGCTATTTCTTTTGTTGTATTTCTGTCATGAATGATGTAGCTAGTAAATCCTACTATTAAAATTAAAATCGTTAAAATTATAATGTTTCTTTTTGGGGCTTTTGTCATCAGTTGCCCTCCTAAAAAATGTTATATAATTAATATAAATCATTTTTGGGGCGAGGAAAATAATGAGTAGTTCTGTTACAGATAAAAGTCTTGATTTTTTAGCAGAAGGTAGTTATAAAGTTGCATCATGTGCTATTTTATAATTTGTTTTAAAAATCCTTTCAAATCGAATTTCATAATCGGTGTTATATGGATATCACAAAGTTTATTGGTGATTTCATTTTCAATAATTAGAAAAAGCAACTAAATTTAGTTGCTTTTTTGTGTAGAGAAGAAAGCCACTTAACATAAATTTAAGACTCTTTCTCTTTTTTTAGTTTTCCTTTTTGCTTTGCCATCTCTCGCAGTAAATATTCGATATGTGCGTTGACGCTGCGAAATTCATCATTCGCCCATTTTTCGATGACTGCGTGCAATTCAGGATCAATACGTAATGGAAAGCTTTTCTTTTTGGCCATGATTACCTACAACCTTTAATAGAGACTTCCTGTATTAATAACCGGTTGTGCACCTTTATCTGAAACAATTGCAACTAATAAGTTGTTGACCATGTTTGCTTTACGCTCGTCATCTAAATCTAGCGTACCTTCTTCAGCTAACTTTTGGATAGAGTCTCTCGCAATTTGGACAGCACCTGCAACAATTTCTTTTCGGGCGGCTAAGACTGCTTTTGCTTGTTGACGCTGTAACATCGCATGGGCAATTTCTGTTGCGTATGCTAAATGTGTTAAGCGTGTTTCTAAAACTTCTACACCAGCAATTTCTAAGCGTGCTTCTAATTCACGTTTTAATTCCTCTGATATTTCTTCAGAATTTCCACGTAATGTTATGCAATTTTCATCTTGGAAATTGTCATACGGATATTTTGTTGCCACATGGCGAATTGCTGTTTCACTTTGAATTTCTACGAATTCATCATAGTGTTCAACGCCAAAGATTGCTTTTGCTGAGTCGACAACTTTATAGACAACAACGGCAGCAATTTCAATGGGGTTTCCATCGACATCGTTTACTTTTAATTTTTTACTATTAAAGTTCTCGACGCGAAGAGAAACAGTTTGACGAAATGCAAAAGGAATAGTTAAAAATAAGCCATTTTCACGGATTGTTCCTAAATAGCTACCGAAAAATGTAATCACTTTTGCTTGGTTTGGCTGAACAATTCCAATGCCAGTTCCAAGAATTCCAGCTAACGCAAGACAGGGTGCGGCTACTACGAACATTTCCTGTACAAGGAAAAATACGCCGATACCTGCTAAAACTAAAAGACCGATAACACCTAGAAAGCCATTTACGTAAAACACTTGTTTTTCTCTCATATGATCGCCTCCTTTTGATATAAAAATGATATCACTTTTATATCAAAAGGTGCAAGAGAAAAATACCTATTTTTCTAAAAATTTCAAAATAAAGGATATTTCTTGAGTGATGTTGTTTGGTTAATAACTGTAAGCGATGAAGAATCGATAAATTAAAAAAAGAAGATGCGCCGTAAAAGATTGGTAAAATCGTACTTTTAGAACACCTTTCATTTTATCCCGCTATTCGTGGGCAGTAAGACCATCATCTCAAGATTCAGAGAGAAATAAAGAAGATAGATGGGGAGATAAAATTCCTGTAAAAGCCCGATTGGTGAGGGCTAATTCTCAGTAGGGGATGAAGAAAACCCCCACTGAGAAAAGTTTCACTTTATCGTCCCTATAATTTAAAAAAGATAAATAAAAAAGAACGTTTGTTCTATTTTGTGGTAAAATAAAGAAGACTTAGCCGCCCACTGCAGCAACTAAGTCTCTTTGAGAGCATCATGCATCATGACAAATGATTCAAAGCGGTTTCGTCAAGAGAGCTTTTTCAATCTCTGACTCAATCTCTTTGTCAGAAGCGTCATAACTTCCTGTTGTTTCTTTCTTGTCGTGGTTGGAAGTATGAGTTGCTTCTTCTGTATTAACATGTCCTTTTTTATTTAAGTTCATGCTAGGCATTTTTAAATCGGTCATGTTCATATACTTTCCAAATTTACACGCTTCAACAATGGGACAGAAACGAACGATTCCCTCTGCAATTTTCATTGCACCAAGCCAAAGTAGTACTTTGAACCAAGTACACCATGGTTTACGTACAAGCTTAGCAGTGCTACAGCTCAGTACGACAAAACCGATTGTAATACGAATTAGGGCATTGATTGTGCCGATGTTTGGCTTCATCAAGAGAAAACACTCCTTCTTCATCAGCTTCGAAATAGAAAACACTATTTCAGTTGTTATTATTCCATGTAAGTTTCACGATATGTAATCCAACATTTGACGGTGAAAAAGATGTTGGATTGGACGTGTGTGTACGAGGTTTTTTTTGTTATAATGTAAGAATGCATAAAGAGGATGTTCAAAAAGTCCGGTAAGATAGCCGCCCTATTTCTTCGTTACATCGCCAGTCCGGTACTCATGTAGTTCCAGCTACACTCCGTATCCTCCTGGCTTCCGTGCCTCGAACTGCTCGGCTCTTTCTATCCTCCTTTTTGAACACGCACATAAAGGCGATTAGACAAAAGAAAGGGTGTTTTCATGTACGAGATTTCCGAATGGAAACATGTATTTAAGCTTGATCCGAATAAGGAGTTAAGCGATGAACAATTAGAAATGATTTGTGAATCTGGAACGGACGCCGTTATTGTAGGCGGTAGTGATGGAGTTACAATTGATAATGTATTACATCTGCTAGCAAGCATTCGTAGATATACAGTCCCTTGTGTACTGGAGGTTTCTGATCTTGAAGCTCTTACACCGGGATTTGATTTTTATTACATCCCAAGTGTGTTAAATAGCCAAAAAGTAGAATGGGTAACGGGACTTCATCATAAGGCATTAAAAGAATTTGGAGATATTATGAACTGGGATGAAATTTTCATGGAAGGATATTGTGTATTAAATCCGGAAGCGAAAGTAGCAAAGCTGACCGAAGCGAAGTGTGATTTAACAGAAGATGATGTAATTGCCTATGCACGTATGGCGGACAAGCTCCTTCATTTACCTATTTTTTATTTGGAATATAGTGGTATTTACGGGGACGCCCAGCTTGTTAAAAACGTAAAAGCAGAATTACAACAAGCTAAGCTGTATTATGGTGGCGGAATTTCAAGTGCAAAAGAAGCAAAAGAAATGGCACAGTATGCCGATACAGTTGTGGTTGGAAATGTAATTTATGATGATATGAAAGCAGCTTTACAAACTGTAAAAGCTGTAAAAGGATAGTAGGTGACGGGACAAATGAATACGACAAATAAATTATTAAATGGTTTAAATCCAGAGCAACAAAAGGCAGTGAGAACAACGGATGGCCCGCTTTTATTAATGGCAGGTGCTGGGAGTGGTAAGACGCGTGTACTAACGCATCGCATCGCTTACTTACTTGGTGAAAAAGGTGTGGCACCTTGGAATGTTTTAGCAATCACCTTCACAAACAAAGCGGCTCGTGAAATGCGTGAGCGTATTGATACGCTCGTTGGACCAGAAGCGGAAGATATTTGGATTTCTACGTTCCACTCGATGTGTGTGCGTATTTTACGTCGTGATATTGACCGTATTGGTATTAATCGTAATTTTACAATTCTAGATGCAAGCGATCAACTTACTGTTGTAAAAAAAATTATGAAAGAACGTAATATCGATCCAAAGAAATTTGATCCACGTTCTGTTCTTTCAGGTATTAGCAATGCAAAAAATGAATTGTTATCCGCTGACAAATATGCAAAACAGATAACAAATGCCGATCCATTTGAAAAATTAATCAGTGATGTGTATACAGAATATCAAAAACGTCTGTTAAAAAATAATTCATTAGATTTTGATGATTTGATTATGACGACGATTCATTTATTTGAGCGTATTCCAGAAGTGCTGGAGTTTTATCAACGTAAGTTCCAATATATTCACGTGGATGAGTACCAAGATACGAACAGAGCACAATATATTCTCGTAAATAAATTGGCGTCTCGCTTTAAAAATCTTTGCGTTGTTGGTGATTCCGATCAGTCAATTTATCGCTGGCGCGGAGCGGATATTGCTAACATCTTGTCATTTGAGAAGGATTATGACAATGCGCAGGTCATTTTGTTAGAACAAAACTACCGCTCATCGCAAAATATTTTAAATGCAGCGAACGCTGTAATTGAAAATAATTCAAATCGCAAGCCGAAGAAATTATGGACGGATAATCAAGTTGGAAGTAAAATTTCGTATTATCGTGCTGCAACTGAAAAGGATGAAGCCTATTTTGTTGCGAAAAAAATTCGTGATGAAATTCAGATGGGAAATCGAAAGTATACAGATTTTGCGGTGCTTTACCGTACAAATGCTCAGTCTCGTATGGTCGAGGAAATTTTCTTAAAGTCCAACATTCCATATAAAATTATTGGCGGGATTAAGTTCTACGACCGTAAAGAGATTAAAGATATTTTGGCATACTTACGTTTAATTGCGAATCCGGACGATGAACTTAGTTTTGCACGTATTATTAACATGCCGAAGCGCGGAATCGGTGCCACGTCTATCGATAAAATTATTAACTACGGCGTACAAAATGGACTTTCATTAACAGCTGTAATGGATGAAATCGAACATGTCGGTGTAAGTGCAAAAATCACGAAAGCTGTAAAGGAATTTGCGAGTCAATTATACAATTGGGTCAATATGCAAGAATATTTATCCGTTACCGAGCTTGTAAAAGAAGTAATTGAGAAAACCGGTTACCGTGAGATGCTACACAATGAGCGTTCTTTAGAAGCAGAAGGACGTCTTGAAAACTTAGAAGAGTTTTTATCTGTTACGCAAACGTTTGAATCACAGAGTGAAGATAAGAGTCTTGTTGCGTTCTTAACAGATTTAGCGCTTGTTGCGGATATCGATCGCGTGGATGAAGATCCAACTGCTGGAGAAGAAGTCATTTTAATGACGATGCACTCCGCAAAAGGGTTAGAATTCCCGGTTGTCTTTATTGTTGGATTAGAAGAAGGAGTCTTCCCACATACTCGTTCTCTTATGGAAGAAGATGAAATGCAAGAGGAACGTCGCCTTGCGTATGTCGGGATTACACGTGCGGAAGAAGAGTTGTACTTATCAAATGCCCAAATGCGTACTTTATTTGGTAGAACAAACATGAATGCAACGTCTCGTTTTATTTCAGAAATTCCTGCAGAATTAATTGAATCTCTTAATGAGACAAAACCGAAGCGTGAAACATTCGGTGCAAAAGCAAGAACCGCGGCAACGACAACTCGTTCTCGTTCGGCGATTGTACATCCAACTGTTAAAACAACAGGAGGAGAGCAGATTGGCTGGGCTGTCGGTGATAAAGCGTCCCATCAAAAGTGGGGAGTTGGTACGGTTGTAAGTGTAAAAGGTGAAGGCGATGCAAAAGAGTTAGATATTGCATTCCCAAGTCCGATTGGAATAAAACGCTTATTAGCAAAATTTGCACCTGTGACGAAACAATAGGAAAGGAATGAGGATATGTCAAAAGAAGCAGCGAAGCAGCGCATAGAAGAACTTCATGATATTTTGAATACATTCAATTACGAATATCACGTACTAGACAATCCTTCTGTTTCTGATGCAGAATATGATCACCACATGCAGGAGCTCATTAAGCTAGAAGCAGAAAACCCAGAATTTTTAACAGAAGACTCTCCCTCCATCCGTGTTGGGGGAGAGGTGCTTGATATATTTGAAAAAGTAATGCATCAATCACCGATGTTAAGCTTAGGAAATGCCTTTAATGAAGGGGATTTACGCGACTTTGATCGCAGAGTACGTCAAGGAATTGATGGTTCAAATGTAAGATATATATGCGAACTAAAAATTGACGGTCTTGCTGTTTCCCTTCATTATGAAAAAGGACGCTTCGTGCAGGGGGCAACACGCGGTGATGGTGTAACCGGCGAAGATATTACACAAAACTTAAAAACGATTAAAGCAATTCCACTTCGTTTGAAAGAAGAAGTAACATTAGAAGCACGCGGTGAGGCGTATATGCCAAAACGTTCGTTTGTAAAGTTAAATGAAGAGAAAGAGCAAAATGGTGAAGCTGTATTTGCAAACCCGCGTAACGCAGCGGCCGGATCACTGCGTCAGCTTGATCCAAAAATTGCGGCAAAGCGTAATTTATCTATGTTTGTATACGGCCTTGCTGATGTGAAAGAAAAAACGATTGCAGCTCATAGTGAAGCATTGAATTTGTTAGGAGAACTTGGATTCAAAACAAATCCAAATCGTCGCACATGTGAAACGATTGAAGATGTGATTGCTTATGTAGAAGAGTGGCAAGAAAAACGTCCAAATCTTGATTATGAGATTGATGGTATTGTAATTAAAGTAGATGATGTAGCTCTTCAGGAAAGTTTAGGAACAACCGCAAAAAGTCCGCGCTGGGCAATTGCGTATAAGTTTCCAGCGGAAGAAGTAGTAACGCAGTTAACGGGCATTGAACTAAGCGTGGGACGTACAGGTGTTGTGACGCCAACTGCTGAATTAGAGCCAGTGCGAGTAGCGGGAACGATTGTCCGTCGTGCATCTCTACATAATGAAGACTTAATTCGTGAAAAAGACATTCGAATTGGTGACTACGTTGTTGTGAAAAAAGCTGGAGACATTATTCCAGAGGTAGTTAACGTAATTTTTGATAAGCGTACGGGTGAAGAAGAAGAATTTCATATGCCAACGCATTGTCCAACATGTGAGAGTGAGCTTGTTCGTTTAGAAGAAGAAGTAGCGCTGCGCTGTATTAATCCAGCTTGTCCAGCACAAATTCGTGAAGGACTGATTCATTTCGTATCACGAAATGCAATGAATATTGATGGATTAGGTGAACGTGTTATTACACAGCTGTTTGATGCTGATTATATTCGTACATTTGCAGATCTTTATCCGTTAACCGAAGAACAGTTGTTACAATTAGAACGTTTTGGCGAGAGGTCAGCTTCGAAATTAGTGCAAGCGATTGAAGCTTCTAAGGAAAATTCATTAGAGCGACTATTGTTTGGGCTTGGCATTCGTCATGTTGGAGCAAAAGCTGCGCGCACATTAGCGGAGCATTTTGAAACGATGGATCATCTCGTAAAAGCAACAGAAGAAGAATTAAAAGCAATTAATGAAATTGGTGAAAAGATGGCACAATCGATTGTCACGTACTTTGATAACGAGGACGTACTAGGATTGTTACAACAATTTAAAGAATATGGCGTTAACATGACTTATAAAGGTATGAAACGTGCTGATCTACAAAATATTGCATCGTACTTTGCTGGCAAAACGATTGTTTTGACAGGAAAACTTGAAGTAATGGGACGTAGTGAAGCAAAGAAGAAGATTGAAGAATTAGGTGGAAAAGTAACAGGAAGTGTAAGTAAAAGTACAGATTTAGTCGTTGCTGGTGAAGCAGCAGGATCAAAACTGGCGCAAGCAGAGAAGCATAACGTTGAGGTTTGGAATGAAGAGAGGTTCTTACAAGAGCTGAATAAGTAAGAGGTGCAAACTTACCATGAAAAAAATAGCATTAGCGGTATTGAGTCTGGGACTACTCGTAAGTGGATGTAGCATAGGCATAAAAAAAGAAGAAAAAGTTGTCGAGAAATCTGGTAACTCAAAAGAGCAAGCAATTGTTCCGAAGTACGCCATTTCTGATGAGTATTACAAAACGACGGTGCCATTCGAAAAAGGTTCTGCTCGTGGTTTAGTTGTACAAGGATTAAATAGTCGCTTAGATATTGACGAGTTTGAAACAGGATTAATGCGTATTGCAAAAGAAACGTTCAATACGAAAGATTATTTATTCCAAGGTGGTCAATTTTTAGATAAAGAAACGGTTCAAATGCTTGTGAAGAGAAAACGAACAGAACAAGAACAAGCAGAGTTAGACGAGTCGTTGAAAAAACAAACTGGCGCCCAAAAGGTTCCAAATATTGGACTGAATCCAATGTTAGAACAAGGACCTCCAGAAACATTAGAAGTGAGAAATAAAAAATCCCCAATTTATCTTTCTAATATTTTAGAGCACGATTATTATGCTCGAACAGGCGATAAGGAAGTTGAATTGGGTGGGGTTGTTATTGGTCTTGCGATGAATTCGGTTCATTATTTTAATGAGCAACATGGATACCCTCGTGAAGAAAAAATTGATCCAGCAAAGCTGTTGGAAGAAGGTAAGCGCATGGCGCAAGAAATTTTACCTATTTTACAACAGAAAGATTCAAGGCTTAAAAATGTTCCAATTACATTTGCTATTTACAGTCAAGAAGGGAAATCATCGCTCGTGCCAGGATCATTTGTATCATATGCTCAAGTAGATAAAGGCAGTGATAAAATAGGAAATTGGAAAGCAATTGATGAAAAGTATTACTTATTCCCATCTCAAGCAGGACTAGAAAATCAGCGTGAAGATTATACAACTATTCAAAACTTCACGGCAAAGCTGAGTGAGTATTTTAAAGGTGATTACACAGCTGTTGTTGGTAGAGGATTTTACAAAGATGGTCAATTAAAAGAGATGAAGATTGAAATCCCTGTTCAATTTAATGGGAAAGCAGAAGTAATTGGGTTTACGCAGTATGTAGCTGGACTTGTTATGGAATATTTCCCGAACTATATTAAGGCGCAAGTAACGATTAAATCTGTCGATCGTCCAGAAGCGGTTATTATTCGTGATGTGAAGCAGGATGAACCGTTTGTGAAAATTTTAGATTAAGAATAAAATGAAACTTGGATCAGTGGGGTTTTCATCCCCACTGATCATTAGCCCGCAAATAGCGGGATAAAAAAAGCTGTTCCTTTAAGGAACAGCTTTTTTTATTTTGAAATTTTGTTATAATTTCTAATGTTATGAACAAAAAAGGTGAGGGGAAAAGGTATGGATGAATTAAGTTTACAGGTTATTGTATTGCTGGTTGCTTTTGGTTTTTTAGCTGCATTTATCGATTCGGTTGTTGGAGGAGGAGGGTTAATTTCCCTTCCGGCACTTATGTTTGTAGGTTTGCCACCAGCTTCGGCAATTGCGACAAATAAGTTAGCTGCAACGATGGGCACATTTACAAGTACGATTTATTTTATTCGTTCGAAAAAGGTTGATTTTCGTATAGTGGGAAAGTTAATCCCGTTAACCATTATTGGAGCAATTGCAGGAGCATTAGTGGTGAAATTTATTCCGCCAGATATTTTACGTCCGCTTGTACTAGTCATGCTTGTTTTCATTGCCATTTATATTATTGTAAAAAAAGATTGGGGTAGTGTTTCCAACTATAAAAAGATGACAAAAGGAAAAGCATTAATATTTTACTTCGTTATTTTAATTGTCGGATTTTATGATGGGTTTTTCGGCCCAGGGACAGGATCCTTTTTAATTTTTGCATTTCTATTAATTGGTTTGGATTTTATTCGAGCCGCTGCATCTGGAAAAGTTTTGAATTTTGTTAGTAATATTGTATCTTTAATTACATTTTTATTTTTAGACGTTATTCATTTTGAATACGGCATTATTATGGGGTTATCTATGATTGCAGGAGCTTATTTAGGTTCAAGATTTGCTGTGCAAAAAGGGGTAGGATATGTTCGTACTTTATTTTTATGGGTGACAATTTTACTAATTGGAAAAAATATTTTGGAATATGTTCATATTTTATAAGCTTCATACATACGTATGAAGCTCTTTTTTTTGTTATATTTTAAAAATTTATTAATTTTTAAAATATAAGTCTAGGAATATTTGAATTAATCTAAATTATCGTGTAGAATAATATTGTAAAATGTAAACGTTTTTTTTAAGGGGAGGCTAAAAGTAATGGTAGTAGCATACAAACATGAGCCATTTACAGATTTCACAGTAGAGGCAAACAAAGTGGCATTTGAAGAAGGTTTAAAGACGGTAGAATCTTATCTTGGACAAGACTATCCATTAATTATCGGGGGAGAAAAAATCACTACAGACGATAAAATCGTTTCTGTGAACCCTGCAAATAAAGAAGAAGTCGTTGGCCGTGTTTCAAAAGCAAGCCGTGAATTAGCAGAAAAAGCGATGCAAGTGGCGGATGAAACATTCCAAACTTGGAGAAAATCAAAACCAGAAATGCGTGCAGACATTTTATTCCGCGCTGCAGCAATCGTTCGTCGTAGAAAACATGAGTTTTCTGCTATTCTTGTAAAAGAAGCAGGTAAACCATGGAATGAAGCAGATGCTGATACAGCAGAAGCAATCGACTTTATGGAATATTATGGTCGTCAAATGTTAAAATTGAAAGACGGTATTCCAGTAGAAAGCCGTCCAATTGAATATAACCGTTTCTCTTACATTCCATTAGGAGTAGGTGTTATCATTTCTCCTTGGAACTTCCCATTTGCAATTATGGCAGGTATGACAACAGCTGCAGTAGTTTCTGGTAATACAGTATTACTGAAGCCAGCTAGTACAACACCTGTAGTAGCTGCGAAATTTATGGAAGTATTAGAAGAAGCAGGATTACCTGCAGGCGTAGTAAACTTTATTCCTGGTAGCGGTTCTGAAGTTGGTGACTACTTAGTAGACCACCCACGTACACGCTTCGTGAGCTTCACTGGATCAAGAGAAGTAGGTATTCGTATTTACGAACGTGCAGCAAAAGTACAACCAGGTCAAATTTGGTTAAAACGTGTTATCGCTGAAATGGGCGGTAAAGATACAATCGTTGTTGATAAAGAAGCTGATCTTGAATTAGCAGCAAAATCTATCGTTGCATCTGCATTCGGATTCTCAGGACAAAAATGTTCTGCTTGCTCTCGTGCAGTAATCCATGAAGATGTATATGATCATGTATTAAATCGTGCTGTTGAATTAACAAAAGAATTAACAGTAGGAAACCCAGCTGAACTAGGCTTAAACATGGGACCAGTTAACGACCAAGCAGCATTTGATAAAGTAATGAGCTATGTTGCAATTGGTAAAGAAGAAGGTAAAATTGTAGCAGGTGGCGAAGGTGATGATTCTAAAGGTTGGTTCATTCAACCAACAATCGTTGCTGATGTTGCAGAAGATGCTCGCTTAATGAAAGAAGAAATCTTCGGACCAGTAGTCGCATTCTGCAAAGCAAAAGACTTTGATCATGCGCTTGCAATTGCAAACAATACAGAATACGGTTTAACAGGAGCTGTTGTTTCTAATAACCGTGAACATATCGAAAAAGCACGTGAAGACTTCCACGTTGGTAACTTATACTTCAACCGTGGATGCACAGGTGCAATCGTAGGTTACCAACCATTCGGTGGCTTTAACATGTCTGGTACAGACTCTAAAGCAGGTGGACCTGATTACCTAGCACTACACATGCAAGCAAAAACTACTTCTGAAACACTGTAAGAAGTATAAGAAAGGCCTTCTCAGTAATGGAGAAGGTCTTTTCTTATACATATATAAATACAAAATAAAAAACCGACATAAAACCCTTCTTTTTAGGTGGGAGAGAGCATCCGTTCATGCATAGAAGCGGTCAGATCCTTTTCCAGCCCAGACATAGTGAAAACAAAGAGAGAAAACGAGTGCAGGTCACCTTTTGTTATCCATAGCCGTGGCTTATATGTCGAAAACTCAAAATGGATTTATATAGAAACAAAAGTCGTCAGAAAATTATTTCTGCTCGTCATATTTTTTAGTATGAATTTTACAAATTTCCTGTATAATACAATTTGAAAGAAAATCTATGGTTTGACAAAAAGGCACCACCATCAGTTTTGCTCACTGATGGTGGTGTGTTTTTTTATAACAAATTTTCCCTTTAAATCACTTGTAACATATTATGGAAAATGCTACAATTTACTTCGTAAAGTTCTGAAAAAACAGTTAATCATCGCGCGGTACTAAATAATATACGGTACTGAATAATAAAAGCTATATAAGTTTTTTAGAAGAGTCTTTTAAAGTGTTTTTGCTGTACGGAGTAAGAATCATACATGAAATGGAGGATTTTTATTTATGAAAAAGGTCGTTTTTATTGCATTGTTTTTATTAATCATAGGGATTATTGGTGCAGGAGCAATAACGGTTTTGGGAGGGGCGTTTAATGATACTGAAATCCATAAAAAAGAAACGGTAGCTAGTGAGAAAATTGATGACATTCAAGTAGAGGCTCCTGCAGCAGATGTTGAAATCGTTCCAACTGATTTGAAAGAAATTGAAGTTTCATTAGATGGAAGTGTTAGCAAAAATGTAGAAGATAAGTATAAATTTACGGTGAAGGAAACGAATAATAAGTTAAATGTTGAGTTTGTAACAGATGATAGTTTATTTGGACTGCAACTTGGAACAGTTACAGATGTTAAACTGCAAATTAAAATTCCGAAGAAAATGTATGAAAATATACAAGCTACAACATCATCTGGAGATGCTGTAGCAAGAGGATTAGAGACAAAGGAGTTAACGATGAAAACTTCATCGGGGGACCTATCTCTAATAGATTCCAAAATAAATAACAAATTAACAGCTACAACATCATCTGGAGATGCTGTAACAAGAGGGATAGAGGCAAGGGAGTTAACAATGAAAGCTTCATCGGGGGACCTATCTTTATTAGATTCCAAAATAGATGACAAATTAACAGCTAAAACGTCTAGTGGCGCTATTGAAAGTAAGAAAAATGACATTGAGATGGCCGATTTCAATACAAGTAGTGGGAAAATTCAAGTAGATGGTCTTCGTTCTAAAAATGTAGTATTTAAAACTTCATCGGGTAATATTGAATATAATGATAGTAATTTAAAGGGCGATGTAGAATGTAGTACATCAAGCGGGGATATTAGTATGAGATTTGAGACGCTACCCGATTCTTTAAAAGTGGATTTTGATGGAAGTTCTGGAAAAGCAGATGTAAACGTAGATGGTCTATCATATGAAGAAAAATCGAAGAATACATTAATTGGAGTAAAGGGATCAGGAGAAAATAATATTAAAGTGAGAACAAGTTCAGGTGACTTTAAATTACGATAGTTTATGCGTGAAAGTTCTTGTATTCTCAAAAAACATGTCCCACTACAAGTAGGGACACGTTTTTTTATCCTGCATTAATGGATAGTGAATTCTTCAATTACAGATGTAAGCAAGACAGAAGATAGGTCGGAGCATAACTGTTTGTAAAAAAACGATTGATTATATAGTCCTTTCAAGATTCAAAAATTCTTCTGTACTCATAACATCCGCATATACGTCATTTAAACTTGCCAAAATTGTATTGTGAATATACACAGCAGGAATCGTTGCATTTTTAAATATAAGATCTTTTGTTGCACACGCATCATGTACAACAGTACAACTAAAGCCAAAATCAAACGCAGCCCTTACTGTGGCATCAATACACATGTGAGTCATCATACCGCATATAATGACCTTTTCAATGTCAATTTGTTGCAATTGCTCCAGTAATGTTGTTTCTCGAAAACTATTTGGATAGTGTTTTAGAATGACTGTTTCATCTCGTAAAGGACGAACATTCTCATGAATATGGACACCTTCTGTATTAGGAAGGAAAAATGTAGCACTTTCTTTTGTAGATACATGCTGGATATGGAAAATTGGTTGATTTGTTTCTCGAAAATATTGAAGAAGTTGACTTGCATATTCGCTAGCTTCTACTGCACTACGTAGTTCCATCTTTCCGTTTGGAAAATAGTCGTTTTGAATATCGACGAGTAAAAGGGCTGTTTTCATATGTTCTATCGTCCTCCGTTTTCATTTTATCCCGCTATTCGTGGGCAGTAAGCCCCCCATCTCAAGATTCTGAGAAATGCAAAGAAGATAGATGGGGGATAACTGCCTGTAAAAGCCCTACTGATCAAAGTTTCACTTTATGTTATTCCATTAGAGACTAGTATTTTCCTTTTGGAAAGAGAAGTATATAAATACAAATTAAAAAAACGACATAAAACCCTTCTTTTTAGGTGGGAGAGAGCATCTGGCCATGCATAGAAGCGGTCAGATCCTCTTCCTGCCCAAACATATTGAAAACAAAGAGAGAAAACGAGTGCAGGTCACCTTTTGTTATCCATAGCCGCGGCTTATATGTTGAAAAATAAAAATGGATTTATATAGTAAGAAGAAATTTACGTAAAATGAAAATCTACTGCTGAGTAATGAAAATGTAACGTATTTTTCATTCGAACATCTTGATAAAAGAATAAATAACGTATTTTTCAAATATTTTTGTTGACTCTTTCTTTTCGGAGTTTTATAATAAATCTTAATTAAACGACAATTAAATCGATACACTCTTATCCAGAGAGGTGGAGGGACTGGCCCTTTGATACCTCAGCAACGGATTTTTTGAATACCGTGCTAATTCCAGCAAGCTAATAAGCTTGGAAGATGAGAAGATGTGAATGAGTATATAAGTGCTCTTCTTCTTATTTGTATTATGGATAAGAAGAAGAGCACTTTTTATTTTGCCTCAAGAACTGCTTCAAGTTGTTACAACACATGGGAGGGAAGAACATGATTTCATTTGAGAGCGTAAGTAAAGTGTATGAGTCAGGAGGTCAATCGGTTCATGCAGTAGACGATGTAACATTAACAGTGGAAAAGGGTGAGATTTTCGGCATTATTGGTTTTAGCGGTGCTGGGAAAAGTACACTGTTACGCTTAGTAAATATGCTAGAACGCCCAACATCGGGAACGATTTTAATTGATGAAAAAGATATCACGTCATTATCAACAAAAGAGCTACGTCAGCTAAGACAGCGAATCGGGATGATTTTCCAAGGTTTTAATTTATTCAAATCTAGAACAGTGTATGGAAATATTGCTTATCCACTGAGGTTAGCGAAGTTGTCAAAGAAAGAAATAAAAGAGCGCGTAAATGAGCTATTGAAGTTTGTCGGATTAGAAGATAAAGCTGACTACTATCCAGAACAATTATCAGGTGGACAGAAACAACGTGTAGGGATTGCAAGAGCACTTGCAACATCACCAGATATTCTCATTTGCGATGAAGCAACATCTGCTTTGGATCCAGAAACGACAACAGAAATTTTGAATCTATTAAAGAAGGTAAATCGAGAATATAATGTAACGATTCTTCTTATTACACACGAGATGCAGGTTGTGAAAGAAATTTGTCACCGCGTGGCCGTTATGGAAAAAGGGAAAGTAATTGAAGAAGGAATACTGTTCGATGTGTTTACAAAACCAAAAACAAAAATAACAAAAAACTTCGTGCGTTCTATTATTAACGATCACTTACCAGAAAGTGTCCTTGCTAAAATTCAAAATGGTGGATTGATCTATCGTTTAACATTTACTGGTGAGGCGACGGGACAGCCGGTGTTATCTTATATCGCGAAAAATTATAATGTTGATGTAAATGTACTCTATGGAAATATCATTGAATTACAAGGTGTTTTATTTGGAAATCTCCTCGTAGAACTAAAAGGGGAGCAAAAAGAAATTCAAAAAGTGCTACAACATCTACGATTACAAGTGCAACTGAAGGAGGTTGAAAGTCATGCGAGTTGATTGGAGTATATTTTGGCCCCGTATTTTAGATGCGACAGGGGATACACTCTTAATGGTAATTGTCACCCTTATATTCGCTATAATTCTGGGTATACCTCTAGGTTTGCTTTTATATGTGACGAGAAAAGGGAACTTTTTAGAAAATAAACTGGTCTTTTCTATTCTTAATATTATTATTAACACGATTCGTCCGGTACCATTTATCATCTTTTTAGTCGCTCTTAGTCCGTTGACACGTACTGTTATCGGAACGACAATCGGCACAGCCGCTGCTATCTTTCCGATGACGCTAGTAGCTTCTATTGGGATTGCAAGGATGGTAGAAACAAATTTGATTTCTGTTCCAAAAGGTATTATTGAGGCGGCACAAGCGATGGGGGCATCACCGCTGCGAATTGTTTTTGAGATTCTGGTTCCAGAAGCGTTAGCTCCATTAATTTTAGGTGTTACGTTTATGACAGTTGGTTTAATTGAATTTTCGGCAGTTGCTGGTCTTGTTGGCGGTGGCGGTCTGGGTGATTTGGCAATGACGTATGGTTATCAACGTTTTGATACTTCCGTTATGTTCGTGACAGTTGTATTACTTATTATTCTTGTACAAATTGCACAAAACTTAGGAAACTATTTTGCAAAGGTCTTTTTACACAGATCATAAAAGGAAAAGGGGAAAATGACATGAAAAAAATATTAGCATTTGTATTGTCAGCGATTGTGGGGATTTCACTTTTAAGTGGTTGCGGAGCTGATGCAAAAGAGAAAGTGGTTCGCGTCGGTGTAACAGGAACGGATGGAGATTCATGGAGTATTTTACAGAAGAAAGCTGAAAAAGAAGGAATTAAAATTAAGCTTGTGGAGTTCTCTGATTATACAACACCAAATAAAGCATTGGCTGACGGAGATATTGATTTGAACTCATTCCAACATATTGCTTTTTTAGAGCAATTTAAAAAAGAGCATAAGTTAGATATTACAGCAATTGGTACAACGCAAATTGCACCAATGGGATTGTTCTCTGAAAAATATAAGAAGCCAAGTGATATTCCAAATG
The DNA here is from genome assembly GCF_030292155.1 of Bacillus sp. DX3.1. Taxonomy (NCBI): domain Bacteria; kingdom Bacillati; phylum Bacillota; class Bacilli; order Caryophanales; family Bacillaceae; genus Bacillus; species Bacillus sp. DX3.1. Next base: position 385,967 of record NZ_CP128153.1, read on the forward strand.
GCTCAGAAATTGCAATTCCAAATGACCCAACAAACCAAGCGCGTGCATTAAAACTCCTTGATACAGCAGGATTATTAAAATTGAAAAAGGATTTTGGTCTGTTTGGTGACCCAAGTGGCATCGCTGAAAATCCGAAAGAGTTAAAAATTACACCGGTAATTGCACAGCAAACACCGCGTGTATTAAAAGACGTAGCAGCTTCTGTTATTAACAATGGTGTTGCGGGTCAAGCTGGTTTAAATCCAGCGAAGGATCCTATTTTCTTAGAAGATCCAAATAATGAGAATGCGAAGCCATATATTAATATCTTTGCAGCTCGCACGAAAGATAAAAACGATCCAACGCTCCAAAAAGTTATTGAATTGTATCATTCAGAAGAAGTGACAGAAGCCGTTAAAAAAGAAACAAAAGATGGTGCAATTTCAGTAGATCTTTCACTGGAAGAGTTAGAGAAAATCGTAAAATAATATTGAGTTAAACGAACTAACAGAAGGAACCCCTCCGCTGTTAGCTCGTTCAACATATATCATACCTAACAGACGATACCCTAATTTTGTACCTTCCAATTCTGTATAACATAGAATCTAATGTCTGTTAGGTAGAGTGAAAAAACCAGGAGTTTTCCTGGTTTTTTATTTGGTTAAGTAAAGAAACTAGCTGAAAATAAGGTAATCCAAATAATAATTGGATAGGAAAGTAAACTAAAAAACAGTGTAAGGGCCAATTTCCTTTTTTGAATTTTTACTAAGGAGAATAAGTAGAAGGAAAACAGTACAATTATAAATGCTGATATTGTCCCAGGATTGTAAGAACGGTAAATTAAAAGTAAAACAATATGTTGAACCGCGTTCAAGAAAATAGCTCCTTGTATGAAAATAATCCAGTAAATAGAAGATATAATTTGAAGTTGATATAGGATAATGAAGAGTAGAACAATGGCTGTTAATATACAAATCGCTATTATAAATTGATGATTACTTATGAAATTGATAGAGAATTGATTAGCAAGATACTGTGGCATTTGGTTAGCTTCTTCAAGATTGTGAATTAAAAAGAATAAGGGAATACACCAAATTATAATATCGGTGGCCATATTTTTACTTCTAGGTGTTTTAAACAAATGAATCATCTCCAATAGATGAATAGGTAGATAGTTGAAGGCATAGAAAGCCCGTAAGAAGAGGGCTCCCTATGTTATTAGAGTTATTCAATCGTAATGCTCTTTAAGTTACTTTCTGTAGACTGTGTTTTTTCTTCTATACAAGAAGAAAGCTCTTCTTGTAAAATGTTGATCACCTTTTTAGCTTGTTGCCCAATGGGAGTAGGTAATTCATGTATGATATACATCCCAACCTCAATCTTCGTCCGAATGATTTTTCGTAGTAAGTCTTCACGCATGTACAACACCTCCGAACCGAATGTTTAGTACATCCCCTTCAAATTTTGCACCTTGAATGGATAAATGCGTTAATGTTTTCGGTAATGTAATGTTTCGTTTGACAGAGCCAGCGCGAATGATGAGTTCATCACCTTTTTGATTTAAAGCTAGTTCATTTTTATCAGAGAATGGGATAGAAAGTACAAAAATGTACTCGTCTCCGTCCTTTGTTACATATTGCGTCCGTCCGTTAAATTTTACAGCAGTTGGATCGGGATCATTTTTGAACAAGGCATCTCCAACACGCTCCAGCATCGATAAACCGACGACTTCTTGCTCGAACATGGGTGCTTCATAAATAGGAAGTGGCTGAAAGCTATCTTGAATCAATGTTTTATATTTTTTTTGTGCATCTTTCCATGCTTGGAAGTAAGGATCGGTAACTGTATGAGGGATCACACGATTGATCATGACCGCATCAACGTTGTAATCATATAAATTTAAATACGTAAAACTGCGCTGTGCTTCTTTAATGACCATTTTTTCTGGATTTACAACAACGCGAATACTTGTTACTTCCCGGTTTGATAAAATATCTCTCATTTCACCGAGCTGTTCAAGTGTATTTGTTAGTTCACCCATTACATCATCGGTAGGAAGCGGGATTCCAAGAAGCGGCTGTGCAACAGGTCGCGCAATTTTTAATATTTTTCGTTTAATCGGGAATAGTTTTTCCATCCACCAGCCGAGCATATCAGGAAAACTTAACATGGCAAGTGTTTCTCCAGTTGGTGCACAGTCAATAATGATAACATCGTATGAGCTTTGTTTATAGTAATCTAATACACGCAGTAAGCTAATTAAATCTTCCATACCTGGGAACATTGTTAGTTCTTCGGTTGTAATATCGTCAGCAGCTTTTGAGGTGAATAGTAACGTAATATATTTTTGCAGCTTGCCCCAGCCTTTTTCCATTTCATAAATCGTATTAATTTCTTGTGCCCATAAGTTTTCGCGAATTTCTTGCGGTTCAGAAGATAGCTTAATGCCAAATGAATCTCCTAAACTATGTGCAGGATCTGTACTCATCACTAATGTTTTTAAACCTTGTTTTGCACTTTGGATTGCTGTTGCTGCTGAAATACTTGTTTTTCCTACGCCGCCTTTACCTGTGTATAAAATAATTCTCATATCCATATCCCCTTTGTTTCGATAGTCGAATATTACGGAAGTCGAAATATTTATTTGAATAAAAACCCGTAATGGGCTTTATTCAATCGGAATGTTTTTCATTTTAGGTGAGGGAAGCTTTTCTTCTTGCTTTTGTTGTGACGTAGCAATGTGATTCATAATCTTTTGGAAGATTTGCAGTAAAAATGCTTTTTCTTCTTCTGATAATGCTTCGGTCACAAGGTTAAAGTAATGAGCAGCATTTTGTTTCACTTCCTGGACAAGCTGTATTCCTGTTTCTGTTAGACGAATCAATACAATACGTCGATCACTTTCATTACGATAGCGCTCAATATACCCTTTTTTAACAAGGCGATTAACGACACCTGTCGTTGTACTCATTGGAATATCAAGAAGTTCCGTAATTTTAGTCATCGTAATGTCTGTATTTCGCTCCATCCATAGCAGGCAGAATACTTCTGTTTTCGAAAGTGATAAATCAAGGCTGACCCATTCTTCTGGATAGAAAAGCTTCCTAGCGTTATCTAGCAGTAAGTCTAAAAAATGTTCATATTGCAACAATTATTTCCACTCCCGTATATTTCGAGGTTCGTAATATTTATTTTATGTTTCAGTGTAATAAATGTCAAATATTATTTTTATTTTTCAAACTATATAAATCCATTTTGATTTTTCGACATATAGCCGCGGCTATGGATAACAAATGCACTCGTTTTCTCTCTTTGTTTTCATCACTTGGCATGGGGCAGGAAAAGGATCTGACCGCTTCTATGCATGGCCGGATGCTCTCTCCCACCTAAGAAGAAGGGTTTTATGTCTGCTTTTTAATTTATATTTATATATAAATTAAAAAGTTCTTTATAAAGAATTTCATATATGCTAGAGTAATAAAAAGAGAAGAGCATTTTACATAAAAATCCATAATAGAAATAGTAATATGCTCACCTATAATGGATTTACAGCTGATAAGGGGGAGAACAATGAGAAGGAGAAATACCCAAGCGTTCACATTTTTAGCATGGACTTCTTTTGTTTGTGCACTTTCCGGTATGTTAATTGGTATTTATACATTAGATGAAACACTTAGTGTAAAAGGATATTATTTAATCGGAACGTTATTTTTAACAATGTCTTGTTTTGTATTACAAAAAACAATTCGTGATAATGAGGAAGATAATGAACATCTTCCTAAAAAAGAACCAGTGGATAAATCATAAAATGATAGGAAAGGCACAAGCCTTTCTTTTTTTTGTGTAAAAATGCTGTAAGTACCGTGTGTTGACTTGCTTGAAGTACTGAAAATTTGGTATCATCAATAGTATTGTAGATTGAACGAAATATTATGGAGGTGGCCTAGCCGTGTCAAGAATTTCCGTTGAAAATGTAAAGCATGTTGCGCATTTAGCACGTCTTGCAATTACAGATCAAGAAGCAGAAAAATTCCAAAAGCAACTCGATGCAATTGTTACATTTGCTGAGCAGTTAAATGAATTAGATACAACAGGTGTTAAACCAACAACTCATGTATTAGATATGAAAAATATTATGCGTGAAGATGTACCAGAAAAAGGTTTACCAGTTGAAGAAGTATTAAAAAATGCACCGGATCACAAAGATAATCAAATCCGTGTTCCAGCAGTATTAGAATAGAGGAGGGAATTTCGATGTCATTATTTGATCATTCTATATCACAGTTACATAAGAAATTAAACAGCAAAGAAATTTCCGTTACGGATTTAGTAGAAGAATCTTACAAACGTATTGCTGATGTTGAAGACAATGTAAAAGCTTTTCTTACATTAGATGAAGAAAATGCGCGTGCAAAAGCGAAAGAGTTAGATGCGAAAATTGGTGCTGAAGATAATGGCTTACTATTCGGTATGCCAATCGGTGTAAAAGATAACATCGTAACAAATGGTCTTCGTACAACTTGTGCGAGCAAAATATTAGCAAATTTTGATCCGATTTATGATGCAACAGTTGTGCAAAAGCTAAAAGCTGCTGACACAATTACAATCGGTAAATTAAACATGGACGAGTTTGCGATGGGGTCTTCTAATGAAAACTCTGGATTCTATGCAACGAAAAACCCTTGGAACTTAGACTACGTACCGGGTGGATCTAGTGGTGGTTCTGCAGCAGCAGTAGCAGCAGGAGAAGTATTATTCTCATTAGGTTCTGATACTGGTGGTTCTATCCGCCAACCAGCTGCATATTGCGGCGTTGTTGGTTTAAAACCAACATACGGTCGTGTATCTCGCTTTGGTTTAGTTGCGTTCGCATCTTCTCTTGACCAAATCGGACCGATTACACGTACAGTAGAAGACAATGCATACTTATTACAAGCTATTTCAGGTGTTGATCGTATGGATACAACTTCTGCAAACATTGAAGTAGGCAACTACTTAGCTGGTTTAACAGGCGACGTTAAGGGCTTACGCATTGCTGTGCCAAAAGAATACTTAGGCGAAGGTGTTGGCGAAGAAGCTCGTGAATCCGTACTAGCGGCTTTAAAAGTGTTAGAAGGCATGGGAGCAACTTGGGAAGAAGTATCTCTTCCGCACTCTAAATATGCACTAGCAACTTACTACCTATTATCTTCTTCTGAAGCATCTGCTAACCTTTCGCGCTTTGATGGCGTTCGTTACGGCGTTCGTTCTGATAATGTGAATAACTTACTAGACCTTTACAAGAATACGCGTAGCGAAGGCTTCGGTGACGAAGTAAAACGCCGCATTATGCTTGGTACATTTGCACTTAGCTCTGGTTACTATGATGCATATTACAAAAAGGCACAACAAGTACGTACATTAATCAAAAACGACTTTGAAAATGTATTTGCAAACTATGACGTTATTATTGGACCAACAACGCCAACTCCAGCATTTAAAGTGGGCGAAAAAGTGGACGATCCAATGACAATGTATGCAAACGACATTTTAACAATTCCAGTAAACTTAGCGGGTGTTCCAGCGATTTCTGTTCCATGTGGATTCGGTGCAAACAACATGCCACTTGGTTTACAAATTATCGGTAAACATTTCGATGAAGCTACAATTTATCGCGTTGCACATGCGTTCGAGCAAGCAACAGATTATCATACAAAAAAGGCAAGTTTGTAAGGAGGCGAGCATAGATGAATTTAGAAACAATTATTGGTTTAGAGGTTCACGTTGAGTTAAAAACAAACTCTAAAATTTTCTCTGCAAGTCCAACAGAATTCGGAGCGGCTCCAAATACACAAACAAGTGTAATTGATTTAGGATACCCTGGGGTGCTTCCAACTCTAAATAAAGAAGCAGTAAACTTTGCGATGAAAGCAGCAATGGCATTAAACTGTGAAATCGCGACAGAAACAAAGTTTGACCGTAAAAACTATTTCTATCCAGATAACCCGAAAGCGTACCAAATTTCCCAATATGATAAGCCAATTGGAGAAAATGGTTGGATTGAAATCGAAGTAGACGGCAAAAAGAAACGTATCGGTATTACACGTCTTCACTTAGAAGAAGATGCAGGTAAATCTACGCATACAGACGAAGGCTACTCATTAGTAGACTACAACCGTCAAGGTATGCCGTTAATCGAAATCGTATCTGAGCCAGATATGCGTACACCAGAAGAAGCATATGCATACTTAGAAAAATTAAAATCAATCATTCAATATACAGGCGTATCTGACTGTAAGATGGAAGAAGGTTCTCTTCGTTGTGATGCGAACATTTCCCTTCGTCCTGTTGGAAGAGAGAAATTCGGTACAAAAGCAGAACTGAAAAACTTAAACTCTTTCGCTTACGTACAAAAAGGTCTTGAGCACGAACAAGTGCGTCAAGAAAAAGAACTATTATCTGGTGGTATTATCCAACAAGAAACACGCCGTTATGATGAAGCAACGAAGAAAACAATCTTAATGCGTGTGAAAGAAGGATCTGACGATTACCGTTACTTCCCAGAGCCAGACTTAGTTGAACTTTACATCGATGATGAGTGGAAAGAACGTATTCGTGCTTCTATTCCTGAGCTTCCAGATGCTCGTAAAGTACGCTACGTTGAAGAGCTTGGGTTACCAGCTTACGATGCGCACGTATTAACATTAACGAAAGAGATGTCTGATTTCTTTGAAGCAACAGTTGCAAATGGTGCAGATGCGAAATTAACATCAAACTGGTTAATGGGTGAAGTACTAGCATACTTAAATAAACAACAAAAAGAATTAAAAGACGTGGCATTAACGCCAGCTAGCTTAGCAAAAATGGTTCAATTAATTGAAAAAGGTACAATTTCGTCTAAAATTGCAAAAAAAGTATTTAACGAATTAATTGAAAAAGGCGGAGAGCCAGAAGAAATCGTAAAAGCAAAAGGTCTTGTTCAAATTTCTGATGAAGGCACACTTCGTAAGATCGTAACAGACATTCTTGATAATAACGAACAATCTATTGAAGACTTCAAAAACGGTAAAGACCGTGCAATTGGCTTCTTAGTTGGTCAAATCATGAAAGCAACAAAAGGACAAGCAAACCCGCCACTTGTTAACAAAATCTTATTAGAAGAAATTAATAAGCGATAAAAAAGAAAAGTGGAAGCGGCTCGTTTAGAATAGGAGGGCATTGGAGCTTCTGACAGAGAGGCGCTCTTTGCCTCGTAGGAAGAAGTGAAATGACCGAGTATTCTAGCCGCTGGAACTGGACAAAAACGAAAAGCGGAGCTAGCTCGATTAGAACTATCAAACATCAAAGATTAAACAGAAAAAACACCCATATTTGGGTGTTTTTTCTGAATTAAACAAACGTTTAATTAATGGCTGTTTAATCAAACGTTTGTTTAACTGACAAATGTGCAAAAATGTTTATATAGCAACTATGGTATGATAGTTGCAAAAAGGTGGGAATAATGATAAATCTAGACATAGAGAGTTTTTCATCTCATGTAGGAATAGGGAATCAGTATTTAATAGATCCGTTTTTTTTTATGAAAGAGATAGAATGAAATAGAACGCATTATGAATCATGGAACGTCATATATTTCTTGGTAACATAAAGTGAAACTTCCATCAGTGGGAGGTTCCTTATCCGGAAATGATGGTTAGCCCTCATTAATTGGGCTTTTACTGCCCGCTAGAGCGGGATAAAAGAAGGATATGGAGATGAGAGGAGGTAGGCATAGGAATACTTGGATAAAGGTTCGGTATATTCTTTTTCTTTGAGGATGAATGAGAGTTTTCCTGTGCTAACGAATTATGAAGCGAGCGAGAATAATTTATAATCCTACTTCTGGTCGTGAGTTATTTAAAAAAAGTTTACCAGAAGTACTGCAAAAATTAGAACAAGCTGGATACGAAGCGTCATGTCACGCGACAACTGGTCCTGGAGATGCGACCGTAGCGGCGAGGCAAGCTGCGGATCGTAAGTTTGACGTTGTGATTGCAGCAGGTGGTGATGGGACGCTAAATGAAGTTGTAAATGGTTTAGTAGGACATGAGCATCGTCCGAAGTTCGGTATTATTCCAGTTGGTACAACAAATGATTTTGCACGTGCAATTGGTGTGCCGCGTTCCATTGAAGATGCAGCTGATATTATTTGTGCGGGTCAAACAGTTCCGCTTGATCTTGGGAGAGCGAACGATACATACTTCATCAACATCGCTGGAGGCGGCCGTATTACAGAATTAACATATGAAGTGCCAAGTAAGCTAAAAACGGTACTTGGACAGCTTGCATACTATTTAAAAGGGATTGAAATGCTGCCATCACTACATCCGACATATGTTGAAATTGAGTATGATGGAAAGTTATTGCAAGAAGAGATTACGATGTTTTTAATTACGAATACGCGCTCTGTTGGTGGTTTTGAAAAAGTTGCACCATATGCGTCGATTAACGATGGTTTATTTGATTTATTAGTGCTGAAAAAAGGTTCCATTGCTGATTTAATTAAAGCAGCAACACAAGCACAGCGCGGTGAGCATATTAATAATCCAAAAGTATTATATACACAGGCGAATCGCATTAAAGTTCATTCGCCAGATAAATTGATGATTAACCTCGATGGTGAATACGGCGGAGATGCACCGATGGAGTTTGAAAACATATACCACTGTCTTGAGTTGTTCGTTCCAGAACGAGAACATGACGAGGATGCCTTATAAGGCATCCTTTTTTTATTGCGTGCTATCTCACGATTTTGTACCAACAGAACTATTTTTAAAGCAATAACAATTAGAATCCTTTTTTGATTGTATTGTAGCTTCAGATACATTTCTAGCACAAAAACCGGATAAACAAATTGTAGAAGCATTCTGTGAGAGGTTTAGGCTCTTGATCCGTGTGAAATAGCGGTGATTGGAGATACGCCGACAAATTTGTATTTAGCAAAAAATAGTGATGTGCGGTATGCGATTGGGGTTCTTTCTGGAACTAGCGATCGTCAAACGTTAGCCCCATTTGCTGATATCGTATTAGATTCTGTGGCTAATTTGATTTCTGAATCCGGTGAGTTTATTTGGGAGCAAGAGGAGTCTACTATGTAAGTAAAAATAAGTCTATACGGACTCATGGTAAGTCTGTATAGACTTATTTTTTATGTCGTAATTCTCAACAGATTAGAGTGTTATCGTATTTATAAGTTGGCATGCATTTTGCAATATAAATAGAAAATCATAGAAAAGGATGGAAGATACGATGAATACAAAATTTGCTAAAGTAAATGAACAAATTCCAGGACCAAAAGCGGCCTCTTTATTTGAGCGCCGTCAAAATATCGTTCCAAGAGGAGTTAGCAATGGCATTCAAACATTCGTACAGTCAGCTGATGGCGCACTTGTGACAGATGTAGATGGAAATCAATTTATTGATTTCGCTGGAGCAATTGGAACAATTAATGTTGGACATTGTCACCCTGCTGTTACAGAAGCGCTCCATAAACAAGTAGATCAATATATTCATACTGGTTTTAATGTAATGATGTATGAACCATATATTGAACTAGCAGAGAAGCTCGCAGCTTTAGCACCTGGAGAGTTTGATAAGCAAGTACTATTTCTAAATAGCGGTGCAGAAGCAGTTGAAAATGCAGTGAAAATCGCTCGTAAATATACGAAACGACCTGGTATTATTGCTTTTTCAAAAGGGTTTCATGGCCGTACATTGATGACAATGACGATGACAAGTAAAGTAAAGCCTTATAAATATGGATTTGGCCCATTTGCACCAGAAGTATACAAAGCGCCATTCCCATATGAATATCGTCGTCCAGAAGGGCTAACAGAAGAACAATACGATAACTTTATTATTGAAGAATTTAAGAGCTTTTTAATATCAGAAGTTGCGCCAGAAAGCATAGCGGCTGTTGTAATGGAACCCGTTCAAGGTGAAGGTGGTTTTATTGTTCCAAGTAAAAAATTTGTACAGGAAGTACGTCGTCTTTGCTCTGAACATGGCATTTTATTCGTCGCTGATGAAATTCAAACTGGCTTTAGCCGTACAGGAAAATATTTTGCGATTGAACATTATGATGTGGTTCCAGATTTAATTACTGTATCGAAATCATTAGGAGCAGGAGTGCCGATTAGTGGCGTAATTGGTCGCAAAGAAGTTATGAATGAATCCGCTCCAGGTGAGTTAGGCGGAACATATGCTGGAAGTCCATTAGGCTGTAGTGCGGCATTAGCTGTTCTTGATGTAATCGAGAAAGAAAAATTAAATGAACGAGCTGTACAGATAGGAAAAGTCGTTATGAATCGATTTGAAGAAATGAAGAAAACATATAACTGTATTGGTGATGTTCGTGGTTTAGGAGCAATGTGTGCATTTGAACTTGTTAAAGATCGTACAACGAAAGAGCCAGATAAAGTATTGACAGCAAACTTATGTGCAGAAGCAAATAAACGAGGCTTACTCCTTTTATCTGCAGGAACGTATGGGAATGTAGTTCGCGTTTTAATGCCACTGGTTATTACTGATGAACAATTAGAAGAAGGACTGACAATTATTGAGGATTCTCTTCAAGCTTGTTATGAGCAAGCTGATATAGCTCGGGTGTAAATCATGTAATATATTAAAATCTTGTTTGCGACCATTCTAGTTTTCTCTGGTTGATTCGAAAAGAGGGCGAATCATTAAAGTGAATGAATAAAATCCCCACGAATGGAAGTTTCACTTTATAATAAGGATAAATGTAAACGGTGTAGTAAAGTGAAACAATGGACTTGAAAAACTTTCATACTTCGGGGAGTGGCTAGAATGGTTACAGAAAAGGAACGAGCGCTTATGGATTTAAGAGATGTATTTGAGTATGCGTTTGATGAAATTTTTGTTACGGATGAGCAAGGTATTGTAGTTCGTGTAAATAGTACGTGTGAAAGACACTATCAACTACCGGCTGAGAAATTGATTGGTAGACATGTAAAGGATCTGCAAAAGGAAGGTATTTTTTATCCATCTGCGACATTGGAAGTTATTGAGAAGCAGAAGCCGATTGAACTTGTTCAAACAACAAAATCAGGAGAATATTTGCATGTCCGTACAAGACCAGTGTTTGATGAACAAGGAAACTTGCGACGAGTCATTAGCTATTCACGTGATTTAACGGAACTTTATCAATTACGAAAAAAAGTAGAAGAGATGGATGACCAGTTAAAAACGTATAAAAAAGAATTGCGAGAAACATATGAGCACGAAGGTCTTATTTTTAAAAGCGTAGCTATGCAAAAAATAGTCAAAACAATCAAAAAAGTATCCGTGGTAGATAGTACGGTTCTTGTCTTAGGAGAGACGGGAGTAGGGAAAAGTAGATTAGTGCGTCATTTGCATGAAGTGAGTCATCGTAAAAATGAGATGTTTTATGAGATAAATTGTGCAGCCTTGCCAACAAATTTAATTGAATCAGAGTTATTTGGGTATGCAGGCGGTACATTTACAGGGGCAAATCGTGAAGGAAAAAAAGGGATTTTGGAACTAGCTCATAAAGGAACTCTTTTTTTAGATGAAATTGGTGAAATGCCGCTTGAAATTCAAGCGAAGCTTTTACAAGTGTTACAGGAAAAAACATTTCGCCCGGTAGGAGGAAGAGAGTTAAAACAAGTAGATGTTCGTATTGTTGCAGCAACGAATCGGGATTTAGCGGAAATGGTGAAACAAGGAACATTTCGAAAAGATTTATACTATCGGCTAAATGTTATACCGATTCATATTCCGCCATTACGTGAAAGAACGGAAGATATTTTACCTTTAGTTTATCATTACTTGGATCATTCTAATGAAAGATATGGGCGTAATGTGAAATTATCCCCGGGTGTATTACAAGTGTTTGTAGGATGCCCTTGGGAAGGAAATAATAGGGAAATAGAAAATGTGATAGAACGGATTGTTATTACCGCGGATGACCTTGTTACAACAGAAGATTTACCATTGTCTATGCAAAAATCTACAATCGAACAATCCGGTAAAAGTCTTTATGAAATGTTAGAAGAAGTGGAAGGAAATATCATTCTTAAAGCGTACAAAACACATGGATCGAGTTATAAAGTAGCAGAGTCTTTAAAAATAAGTCAATCAGCAGCGACTAGGAAAATTAAGAAGTTTATAGGGGAGGAAGAAAACATTGGATAAGAAAGCAGCGTATATTAATTTAGATCAGAAGGCGATGTATATAAACGGGGAATGGATTCAACTGCAGGAACAAATTGAAATTAATAATCCGGCGACACAAGAAGTTTTTGCGGCCGTTCCGAAAGGTGGAGTAACTGAGGCGAAGCAAGCAGTGGATGCTGCGTACGAAGCTTTTAAAAGTTGGTCAAAGTTAACGGCAGCTGATCGTGCCCAAAAGTTGAGAAAGTGGTTTACATTAATTGATGAGAATAAAGAAGAAATTGCAGCGATTATGACGAAAGAGCAAGGAAAGCCATTTGCAGAAGCGCTTGGCGAAGTGAATTATGCAAATAGCTTTGTAGAATGGTATGCGGAGGAAGGAAAAAGAGTATACGGTGAAATGATTCCAGCTTCTCATCCGGACAAGCGCATTCTTGTAACGAAGCAGCCTGTTGGTGTTATCGCGGCTATTACACCGTGGAATTTTCCAGCTGCTATGATTACGAGAAAAGTAGCACCAGCACTAGCAGCAGGTTGTACAGCAGTCGTGAAGCCTGCAAGTCAAACACCGCTAACAGCGTTAAAGCTAGCAGAACTTGCACATGAAGCTGAAATTCCAAAAGGTGTTTTGAACATTGTAACGGGTAGTGCAAAAGCAATCGCTGATACGTGGATGAACGATGGGCGCGTGAGAAAGGTTTCTTTTACAGGATCAACTGAAATTGGGAAAGAATTAATGTGCGGTGCTGCGAAAACAATGAAAAAAGTTTCACTTGAACTAGGTGGGCATGCTCCATTTATCGTAATGAACGATGCAGATTTAGATAAAGCTGTAGAAGCAGTGATCGGCTCAAAATTCCGTAACGCTGGGCAAACATGTATATGTACAAACCGAGTGTTTGTTCAAGAAGCAGTGTATGACAGATTTGTAGAGAAGTTTCAAAAAGCTGTAGGCGAGCTTAAGGTAGGGGACGGATTTGGAGAAGGAACGACTGTAGGGCCACTTATTGATGGAGCTGCTGTTGAAAAAGTGCAGGAACATATAGAAGATGCCATCCAAAAAGGTGGAGAATTACTTTACGGAGGACAAAAAATCGCAGAGTTGAATGGTCACTTTATTCAGCCGACTGTAATTGGCGGTGCCAATGATACGATGTTATGCATGAATGAGGAAACATTTGGACCTGTTGCACCTGTCGCAAAATTTGAAACCGCTGAAGAAGTAATTGAACGTGCTAATAATACGCCGTACGGTTTAGCGGCATATGTATTTACAAAAGACATTAGCCAAGCATTTCAAATTAGCGAAGCATTAGAATACGGCATTATCGGTTTAAATGATGGTCTTCCATCTGTTGCACAAGCCCCATTTGGTGGGTATAAAGAAAGTGGCATTGGCCGTGAAGGTGGTCACTTTGGAATTGAGGAGTATTTAGAAATTAAATATATTTCGTTAGGATTGTGAAAAGAAGTAACTATATAAATGCAAATTAAAAACCCTTCTCTTTAGGTGGGAGAGAGCATCCGGCCATGCATAGAAGCGGTCAGATCCTTTTCCTCCCCCATGCTAAGTGAAAACAAAGAGAGAAAACGAGTGTAGGTCAGCTTTTGTTATCCATAGCCGCGGCTTATATGTTGAAAAATCAAAATGGATTTATCTAAGTTACAAGCAGATGTTATTTCGAATGAAGGAAATCTTGTTTGGGATAAAAAGAACATAGTATACTAGAATTCCAAATGATGAAAAATAAGGAGTTCTATATGGTCTATTGGTTATTACTACTTGTAACGATTGTATTTGAAGTAGCTGGAACAGTCGCAATGAAATTATCAAATGGCTTAACAAAGCTTGTTCCGAGTGTTCTTATTTTTGTATGTTACGGTATTTGTTTTAGCATATTTGCAGTGGTTGTAAAGAAGATTCATTTAAGTATTGCATATGCAATCTGGTCCGGTTTAGGGACATTATTTATTACAATTATTAGCGTATACTTTTTTAAAGAGCATATTAGCTTATTTCAAGCGTTCTGTATCCTTTGCATTGTTCTTGGTGTAATTGGATTGAAAGTATCATCAGCATCATAAAATAAAATGGCTACCTTCCTGAGAAGGTAGCCATTTCGTTTTCTTATTAAAATGCCCAGTTACCTTTACGGAAAATTGGCTCATGTGTTCCGTCGGCTGTAACACCATCAATGTCCAATGCTTCATTACCGATCATGAAATCTACATGTGTAATACTAGCGTTCGCTCCATTTTCAGCAAGCTCTTCTTTTGTCATTGTTTTCCCGCCATCTAAGTTAAATGCATAGGCATTTCCAATTGCTAAATGACAAGATGCATTTTCATCAAACAATGTATTGTAGAACAAAATGTTTGTGTTAGAAATTGGTGAATCGTGAGGGACTAATGCAACTTCTCCTAAGAAGTGCGATCCTTCATCTGTTTCTACTAAGTGTTTTAAAGTTTCTGCTCCAACTTCAGCTTTATAATCGACAATGCGTCCGTTTTCGAATGTAAGTGTAAATTTATCAATTACATTACCTGCAAATACTAGAGGTTTCGAACTTGATACATAACCACTTACGCCTGTTTTTAATGGCATTGTAAATACTTCTTCTGTTGGAATATTAGCCATGAACGGTACATTCTTTTCATTCAAGCTACCAGCACCAGCCCATATGTGTTTTTCGGGAAGTTCAATTGTTAAATCTGTTCCAGGGGCTGTATAGTGAAGAGCTTTATAACGTTTTTCATTTAAGTAGTCTACCTTTGTATGTAGTGTTGCATCATGTTCTTTCCATGCTTCTACAGGGTTTTCTAAGTCAGCACGAGTCGCTTGGAAAATAGCATCCCATAGTTTTTCTACTTGCTCATCAGGAGCGGCGTCAGGGAACACTTTTGCTGCCCACTCTTTCGTAGGAACAGAGATAACGCACCAGCTAACTTTATCTGCTTGCACATAATCACGGTACACTTTCATCGCTTCGCCAGCAACTTTCTGAGCAGCGGCAATATGTTTAGAGTCTACACCTTTTAATAAATCTGGATTTTCTGCGTAAATTGATAGGAAGGCAGCACCTTCTTTTGCTAATTCTTCACGTGCATGAGCTTTCCAAGCAGGAAATTCAGAAAATGCTTCTTCAGGAGCTAAATCAAACTTTAAACGTGTTAATGTTTCATCGTTCCAATCTACATAAACATGTTTCGCGCCTGACTTATATGCTTTTTCTGTAACAAGGCGTACAAATGGAGCAGCTTCAAGTGGAGCGTTAATAGATAGTGTTTGCCCTGGTTGAATATTGACACCGACATTCACTGCAAGAGCAGCATATTTTTCTAACGTTTGTTCAAATGACATAGGTATAATCTCCTTTATTTGAAAAATTTATCCCGCAGCAACGGGCGGTAATACTTCTAGCTCAAAGTTTCACTTTATTATATACATAATACTAGAAAATTCAAAAAATATAAATAGAGCTCAATCAACATTGAGCTCTATTTTTCCATTATTTAATAGAAAGTCCAAATTGTTCAACGGTTGTCGAGTTATGCATACGAATGCGCTTCATTTTTAGCAGTTCATCGGGTTCACCTTTTGTAATAAACTGCCCTGATTTTGTCGTTGTCGCAAACTGATAATATTTTCTCGTTTCTTCCACAACTTTATCATTTACATGACCAAACGGATACGCAATTGCAATAACGGGCTTGCCTGTTATTTTTTCAAGTTTCTCTTTTGATGCTTTTAATTCTTCTTCATAGTTTGTGATTTTTGGTAAATCAGCATGTGTTGCAGTATGAGATTGTACAGAGAAAATACCAGAGTCGACCATTTCTTTTACATCCACTGTTGATAAAGAACCTTCTACATCAACGTTATCAACAATCATATATTCAGTTGCAGTTGGGTTAAATGTATCATCCTTTAGCTTTTGTAAAATACGAAAGGCATTCATATTATTTTTCATACCGTCATCAAACGTAACAAAAATTGGTTTGTTTACTTTATTCATATCATTCCAGCGTTCGAACGTTAACAATGTATAGCCGTTTTCTTTTAAATACTTCATTTGTGCTTCAAAGTTAGCTGGAGACACAAATAAATCTTTAATTCCTTGGCCATGATAATCATCAATCGCATGATACATTAAAACAGGAACATGCTGCTGAAACGTAATAGCAGATGTCGCGAGTGGAATGGTTTTTCCATCTTCTTTTATACCAACTGTCTCGATTTGGTACTCGCCGCGTTTCCCTTCAAACTCTTTTACATCGAAAGGAAGAGAAAATTGCTTGCCTTTTTCTTTAGAAGAAAATGATTTTGCACTTTCTTTTCCATCGGCCGTACGCCAAATTTTATATTGTACCTCGGTTAAAGAATCTTTTATATCCGTTATATGAATAGATGTGTTTGTTGATTCATGCGTAATGGAATTCCAAGAGATTTTACCCTGTGTTTGAACCTTTACCTCTTGCTTTTTCGGTTGTTCTTGAACCGTTTTCTCTTTTTTCGGCTCTTGATGTGTAGTGCTCGTGTTACACCCTGTTAGAATAACAGATGTACATAAAGCGATCGCTGTGTATTTTTTCATAACAATCATCCTTCTATTGTGTATTATCCGTTATCACCATAGTAAAACGCCCACCGCTGTGAAAAAGTGGTGGGGAATGTTTCAAACTTCTGTAATGATGATAAGTACTTCTTTACCCTTGTTCATCATATCGTTAGGGGAAATATTTTTGGGGGGAGAATATATTATAGAAAGATCGGCCTATCTACGTCGAGCTACTTTTCTTTTTGTAGATTTGTTACAAGAAATAATAATATAACCTAGCGCAAAAATTGTAGGAATTAAAAATACATAACTAGGTATGCCAAAAACGTAATAACTTTTCATACTCAAAAATAGCAAATGTAAAAAGTCAAAAAGAGCATGTAATTTCATAAGAGCCTCCTGCACAAATATTTAACAAATTATAACATTTTTGTATGGGATATATATGTCCAGGGTTGTGATTTAAGCTGAATTTAAGGTAGGGAAAGAAATTTAACATTTATTATTTATAGAAAACAGGCAAGAAAAAAAGGCTGCTTTTGAAATAAAACAGCCTTAAAAACTATTAATATTTTTCTTTTACAAGAGATATAAATTGTTCCATTGTTGTATAAGGACCGACAAAGTGTCGTTTAATTAAATATTGTTCGTTCGGTGTACCTTTTGTAATATGAGTTCCGTGATCTGTTGTGACCGCAAATTCGTAATGTTTCTTTGTTTCTTCCACGGCTTGATCATTGTAAGAGCCTACTGGGTAGGCAAGAGCAATAATTTTTTTACCTGTAATACTTTCAATTTTTTCTTTAGATGTATGTAATTCTTCATCGTAATTATTTGTATGGGCCATCATTGTATGATTAGCAGTATGAGCTTGAATGGAAAAAATACCGGAATCAAGCATTTGTTTTACCTCATCTGTTGTGAGACGATTTGGTTTATCAAGGTCATTTGAAACAACAAATTCTGTGGCTGCCGGTTGGAACTTATCATCTTTTAATTTTTGTAAAATATGAAGAGCATTCATATTGTTTTTTCGGCCATCATCTAATGTGATAAAGATCGGTTTGTTCACACGGTTCACATCGCCCCAGCGTTCAAACGTTAACATCGTATAACCGTTATCTTTTAAATATTGCATATGTTTTTCAAATTGTTCTGGTGGCACGTACAAACCTAATTCGCCATCAGCTGGTCCAGGGTATTTCTCAATGGCATGATACATGAGAAATGGTACATGTTGTTGGAATGTAATCGTAGATTTAGTAAGAGGTACTTCTTTGTTGTCTTCTTTCAAACCTATCGTTTCAATTTGATATTCTCCGCGCTTTGAATTGAATGCTGTTAAATGAAATGGGAGCGCGAAATTATGATCTTTTTCCTGAGATACAAAGGTTTGCTTACTTTCAGGTCCATCAGCCGTACGCCAAATATGGTAACGTACTTGTGTAAACGAATCTCGTAGGTCTTTTGTGTAAAGTGTGGTGTTCTTTGCGTTGTATTCAAATGGGTCCCACGCCACTATTCCTTGTGTCAAAGGTACTTCTACTGTTTTTGCTTCTACCTTTTTCGTTTCTTTTTGACTCTCGGCAATTGCTGGTTTTGTCTGTTTATCACTAGTTGTACTAGTGTTGCAACCTACGAGAATGGTAGAAGAAAGTACAGCAATACATGCATATTTCTTCATCGAATCATCCTTCTATTGTGTTTTTTATTGTCTCCCATGTGCAATAAGATCCCTCGCTTCGATCTCCTAGAAAGGCGGGGGATAACTGTTCATAAGAGCCAATTCATTCAACTGTCCTTGCGTGAAGGAAGTTGAACGATACCCTTGTCCCATCATATCACTATGAAATATAGAGGGGAATATCCTTTTTTGGATGAATTCGACAAAAATTCTATTTATTCGAAGTTTGTAGATCGTATGTAAAATTTTTGTGAAGCAAAAAAAAAGCAGCTTTCTGTTTAGAGAAAGCTGCTTTTTTGACTAAATAAATAATCCGGCAATCGTTGCGGATAAAATAGAAGCAAGTGTAGATGCAAATAGCATTTTCCAACCGAAGCGAGATACGACGCTTCCTTGTTTTTCAGAAAGTGCACGAATTGTACCGACGATCGCACCGATTTGACTAATGCTTGCAAAGCTAATTAAGAATACTGTTACAATCCCAACTGTACGTGGAGATAATGTTTTGGCAACTTCTTTTAAATCAAGAATCGCTACAAATTCATTTAGGACAATTTTTGTACCCATAATGCCCCCAGCTGGAATGATATCATGTGCTGGAATTCCCATTAAGAATGCAAATGGTGCAAGAATGTAACCGAAAATTTGTTGTAGTGTAATTGCATATCCCATTGCTCCTGAAGCGGCGCTAATGACATAGTTTACAACTTCCATAACACCGATAAAGGCGATCATTAAAGCTGCAACAATACCAGCTACTTTTAAGCCATCTAACGCACCATTAATCATGGCACCGATTAAGCTATCACCAAATAGGTTTTTATCGAATTTCTGGATTGTTTCATCTTCCTTTGCTGTATCAACCGGTGTTAATAATGAACAAACGATTAAGCTAGAGAATAAGTTCAGCGGCAGAGCTGCTAGTACATACTTTGCATCTAACATCATGACATAAGATGCTGTTACGGAAGCTGAAACAGAACTCATTGCTGAACAGCAAATAATGAACATACGGTTTTTATTAAAATGTTTTAAATCATTTTTAATAACAATTAATGCTTCACTTGAACCGAAGAATACGGAGTTTACCGCATGGAATGATTCAACACGTGGCAGACCAGTAATTTTAGAAATTGCACCGCCAACAATGCGAACGATGAATGGTAAAATGCCTAAATAGCTAAAAATAGAAAGTAGTGCAGAGAAAAAGACGATAATTAATAGGACATTTAAGAAAAAGACAAAGTCTCGTTGGATTCCGTTGAAGAGAAAATCCACACCTGTTGTACCAAGTTTAATGAGTTTATTGAAGACCTTACTAATTACAATAATGATTTGCTGCCCAATTTTTGTACCAAACATAAACCAACCAATTAAAATTTGGAAAACAATCATAATAGCAATTGCACGGAAATTGATTTTACTTTTGTTGTTTGAGAAAGCAAAACATAGACCTAGTACGGCAAGAATACCGATAACACTCATTACATATTGCATGTAGTTGCCCCTTTCAGCAGTTCGTATAAAGTTTTTACATAAAACCGTCGTTATATAACTAATAAATAAAGTAACAGAGGTTTCATGTCATACGTAAGATGTCTGACCTTTTAGAAAAATAAAAAATAAAAAAGACTCATATGGATTCACTTTCATCTATGCGAGAAAGCTAATCCATATGAGTCTTTGTATACACAAAAAAGCTAATATTTATTAGTTTTCCCCATAGTCCAGCAATTTCCGGTTGCCAGGTAGAAACTCTCGATCCATATTATCGAGTATATATGAGGTAACATCATCCGTATTAAATTAGTAGTAGCGTATCATTAATCGACAAAATTCGTCAATAGCTTTTTTTCTTCCAATAGCTAAAGGGTAAAGGAATATGGTAAAATGTAACGCAGTGTATGGAAAAGAGAGGTCGGAAAATGAGTAATAAAATGACGCCACCAGTTGAAAAAAACGAGTTTATAGATGTAGTGTTTGAAGATTTAACACATGACGGTGCCGGTGTTGCGAAAGTAGAGGGTTATCCTATTTTCGTGAAAAACGGATTACCAGGTGAAGAAGCACAAATTAAAATTATTAAAGTGAAAAAGAACTTTGCTTTCGGGCGTTTAATGAAGCTTCATAAAGAAAGCCCATATCGCAAAGACGCAGAATGTCCAGTATATAACCAATGCGGTGGTTGCCAGCTTCAGCACTTAACGTATGAAGGGCAACTACAAGCAAAAGAAAAACAAGTGCGTGATGTGATGCAGCGCATTGGTGGACTACATGATGTACCCGTTCATCCAGTTCTTGGTATGAAGAATCCATGGGTATACCGAAATAAAGCACAAGTACCAATTGGAGAACGTGAAGGCGGACTTGTTGCTGGTTTCTATCGACAAGGAACACATGACATCATTAATATGGAAACATGCTTAATCCAGGCAGAAGAAAACGATACATTAATTCAAGAAGTAAAACGTATTTGTGAGAAGCATGATGTAACAGCGTACAACGAAGAACGTCATAAAGGAACGCTTCGACATGTGATGGCTCGCTACGGACAAGTAACAGGGGAAATCATGCTTGTCTTTATTACGCGCAGCGCAGAACTTCCAAATAAAAAGGCAATCATTGAAGAAATTACAGCGAAGTTCCCAAATGTAAAATCAATCGTTCAAAACGTAAATACGAAACGCACGAACGTCATCTTTGGTGACACAACAACAGTTCTATACGGATCGGAATATATTTATGACTTTATCGGTGACATTAAATTTGCTATCTCAGCACGTTCTTTCTATCAAGTAAACCCGGAACAAACGAAAGTGCTATATGACAAAGCATTAGAATACGCAAAACTAGATGGAAATGAAACAGTCATCGATGCTTACTGCGGAATCGGATCAATCTCCCTATTCCTAGCGCAAAAAGCGAAAAAAGTATACGGCGTCGAAATCGTCCCAGAAGCAATTGAAGACGCAAACCGCAACGCTGCCTTAAACAACATGACAAACGTTGAATTTGGTGTAGGCGAAGCAGAAGTAGTCATTCCAAACTGGTACAAACAAGGCGTTATCGCCGATACAATCGTAGTCGATCCACCGCGCAAAGGATGCGACGAAGCACTACTAAACACAATCATCGACATGAAACCAAAGCGTGTCGTATACGTATCATGTAACCCAGCAACGCTTGCACGTGACTTAAAGATTCTTGAAGAAGGCGGATTTAAGACGCAGGAAGTACAGCCTGTTGATATGTTCCCGCATACGACGCATTGTGAAGCGGTCGCGTGGTTGGAGTTGGTATAATAGAAAAGCAGTTGATATAGAAAAAATCTATACCATCTGCTTTTTTGTTTATAAAAATACCATTCAGGACCGATTTTAGTTAAAATAAACATTGCCGATTTTCACAATAGTTTTTCACAAATTATAAATGTCCAAATGTACTTGTGTTTGATAATAAGTTATTAAGCATGATATAAGTGTAAAAGAAATGGAACATTTGGCTTTATATTTTTTGACCGAGAGTTTGAAGTTGTATCCATAGTGAGAGGATTTGAGTTTGAAATGATAGATAATTTTTGGCGTGATTTACCACGACCATTTTTTGTACTTGCACCAATGGAAGATGTGACAGATGTTGTTTTTCGTCACGTAGTAAGTGAAGCCGGTCGACCGGATGTATTTTTCACAGAGTTTACAAACTCGGATAGCTATTGTCATCCAGAGGGTATGAAAAGTGTGCGTGGCCGTTTGATTTTTACAGAAGATGAACAGCCAATGGTGGCACATATTTGGGGGGATAATCCCGAATATTTCCGTCAAATGAGTATTGGCATGGCAGAGCTAGGATTTAAAGGCATCGATATTAATATGGGCTGCCCTGTACCGAATGTGGCATCGAGAGGGAAAGGTAGTGGCCTTATTCTGCGTCCAGACGTTGCGGCAGAACTTATTCAAGCAGCAAAAGCGGGCGGACTGCCTGTCAGCGTGAAAACACGACTTGGCTATAAGGATGTAAATGAGTGGGAGGAGTGGCTAACGCATATTTTAAAACAGGATATTGCGAACCTTTCTATTCATTTACGTACAAGAAAGGAAATGAGCCAAGTAGATGCGCATTGGGAGCTAATTCCGGAAATCAAAAAATTACGTGACCGTATCGCACCAAATACGCTACTAACAATCAATGGAGACATTCCTGACCGTCAAACTGGGCTGCAGCTTGCTGAACAATATGGTATTGATGGCGTTATGATCGGGCGAGGTATTTTTAAAAATCCTTTTGCTTTTGAAAAAGAGCCAAAAGAGCATAGCAGTAAAGAATACCTTGATCTTTTAAGACTGCAGCTTGATCTTCAAGATCAATATGCGGAAGCACTGCCACGTTCAATCACAGGGCTTCATCGCTTTTTCAAAATTTATGTCAAAGGATTCCGTGGAGCTGGTGAATTAAGAAATCAATTGATGAACACGAAATCAACAGATGAAGTGCGTGCATTGCTTGATAACTTTGGAAAAGAATGTTGATGGGACGGGGACAGTGAAATGATGTAACTCTCAAAAAGTTAGAGAAAAAATGAATCACATCAACTCATGTGTACTTATTTTATTCAGTTTCAAGTTCCTTTGCAGCCGGCAACTTTTGTTTTGATAAAGTCTGTTTTCTGAAAGAAAAAGGTCTTAAGAATGTAATAAACCCACCAGCACCCTTGTGTTGCCACATACACTCTGCACATGTGGAGTGTGTGGCTTGGCTCATTTTAAAAGAAGGCAACTAATCCCCTTGGGGAAGTTGCCTTTTTTACGTTTTTTGTAACGGATTTACAAAGCTGTATTGAATATGGACAGTGCTATCGTAATCACAAGTAATCTTTTCCACCAGTGAATGGAGTATTGTTGGTGTTAATTCCTTTAAGTTTATTATATCTTTTAGCTTTTTGCCGATATTGATGGCGTAATTTTCGTTTTCGCATTCCTTCAATTTTTCATCAAGTTGTGCTTTTTTGATTTGAAGATCTTTTATCTTGTTATCCATTAATTATCACTTTGAGCGTTGGTTTTAATGTTGTACTTAATCAATTAATGCATCCTTGACTTGCAGAAATAATCAAATAAAATCATACTCCCGTAGTCATAAAATACATTCCTGTAAGTATAATAATTCTTGGTGTTTAGTTTTTGAATGATAACCCATTTTCCATCAAAGCAGACCTAAGTTTAGGTAAAGAAGCTGGTCCCATACCGTGAAATTGCAAAATCTCTTTTTCACTAAATTTTGATAGCTGTTGTATAGAAGTTATCCCATTGTTTTCCAATGCTCGTCTGGCTGGTGCCGAGAGTAGTGAAAGAAATCCGTTGTCAGGTTTGCGTTCTTGCTCACAAATCGGGCAGGTCGGACAGTCGCTACTTTTATAGTATTTATGTCCTTTGTTGCAAGTCCTTAAATTTTTCTTTGAAGTTGTCATTTTTAATGTCTCCTTTTCTCAAGAATTTTTTTTATCTTTTTGATATTCCATCAGATGATTTATCGCTATTGATAGCACTATTTTAACAGTAAATTAAATATTATAAATGAAACATATGGCACTTAATAAAATAAAGGTTTACCGAAAAAGAGGTGGATTTCCTTATAATAGAACTCAAATTGGAAAAGGAATAAAAGGAGCTTTTGAATTTAATACAGTAGAAGTTGAACAAAAGATTTCTAGTACATTAGACGAAGCAGAAATGTGGGAGTTCGTATCCAAACTGGTGCAACAAATATTAAAAATAGTAACAAAAGCATCTGGATTCTTGTTTCGCTAACAGATGCTTTTGTTTAAGAAGAAAAATAAAAAAGGTATTTACATATTAGACATATCTAAAATGTAAATATCTTTATTTATTAGGGATTTTTAAAATTTAGGTCTTGATAACTAATAGTAAGTGCTCACCCTTTTTTCTCTTATTCTTGGGATGTCAGTAAGGATTATTTCAATAAGGTCTTTTTCTTTAACTGCATGATTCGTACAGGCAATATTCGTGAAAAAATATTTTTTCTTTCTCGTTTTACCTCTGCCTCTTTTAGCCTTTTAGCTTGGTCGAATCCTTCACTTGAAGTAATCGGCTCATAGGCATTAGGAATGACTATCAGATCTTCTTCACTATTTTCCTTTCGTTTCTTATTGGTGAAATTAATTGTTGTTTCTCATCCTTGAACAAGGTCGCCTACATAGTGCGGGTTCTGTAAAATCTTTTTAACAGATGAGCCTTGCCAATATAGACCTGCATTACTATGAAGGTACTAATACATTTTAGGGGGAATTGAAATGGCAAAAGCACCATATAAAAATATAGAAGGAGGGGATTCATAAAATGCAGATAATGAACAAATATTTTCGTGCGAGTATGGTTTACATTATGACCAATAATGAAGTAATGAATCAAATCATTGCCTTTTACAGGGACATGAATGGTATGCTCACCTTTGCGGGTTCCTACCCAACTTATGGCAGAGGTACTGGTACAAAGGAAGTCTCCACTGCAACAGCAAACGATGGCGTCGATCCCCTTGCCGCACAAGGCGCCCTGACTCTGTCCCGTGATGGACGTTTCCTACTTGCAGTTAACGCAGGCAGCAATAGTATTAGTAGTTTCATCATCACCGACAGCGGAGCACCCGTTCTCGTGGATATGAAGCCATCAGGAGGTGCTCAGCCCAATAGCGTAGATGTGTTTGGTAATCTTGTCTATGTTTCCAATGTAGGTAATGCCGCTAACAATTTTGCCTCCAATATCACTGGTTTTCGTATAGATACTAACGGACGCCTTACCCCTATTCCCAAATCCACCCATTCTCTCAGCACCTTCAATGCACAGCCGGCGCAGGTTCTCTTCACTCCAGATGGCAGTAAAATTCTTGTCTCCGAGCTTACATCAAACCATCTCAGTATATTCCATGTAAATAAAAATAGTACGATTACAGGACCAATCGTTAATGATTCTTATGGTCAAGGACCATTGGGCGCCTATTTTCTATCGTCTGGAATCCTCTTAGTTACAGAAGCAGTTTCAAATGCGCTGTCCTCTTATTCATTGACTAACGATGGTATCCTTCATGTGATCAGCGGCTCTGTACCAAACGGATATAAGACTGCTTGTTGGGTTGTAACAACGAGGGATGAACGTTTTGCCTACACTACCAACACCTTAAGCGGTACCATTTCCACCTACCGAATCGATCCCAATGGAGCACTGTCGGTGGTAAGGCATATTACCAGTACACCGTCAGGTACGGTACCAGGTCTGCCGATAGATGCTGGAGTGAGTAAAGATGGACGGCATTTTTACACCCTTAACGGAAATCAGGGCACGGTCTCAGTATTTAATATCCAAGATGATGGTAGTCTTGTCAGATTGCAGGTTGCTGTATGGACCGACTTTCCGTATTTTGGATCGCAAGGTTTAGCTGTTCTTTGATTCTATTTGGTCCATCACATTTGACGGAGTAGAAAGTTTCTCTTAGTGTATGAGTCATCTTCAACTAACGGGGGCTTGAGTTCAAGAGGGTCAGTTGCTGCAGCGACTACTTTTTTCTTCCTTTCTATTAAAAAACGTTCGCAAAAGTCTATCAAACTCGACGAACGTTCATAAATGTTTTTATAGACACATACCTTGGTTTGAAAAGTTTTAAAAAAGGGGGAATAAAAATGGATAGACAATTTCAATCAACTTATTATCCGCAATATACTGGTTACCATCCTCAATATTATCCGCAATATACTGGTTATCATCATCAGCATTATCCACATTATCCATACCATCATTATTATCCACATCAACAGTATTACCATCCTGGATATAAGGTGATTGATAAAATGCAACCAGAAGATAAATTTGCTTCTATCGGGGATTATAAGCTTCATTATAAGCAATCCGGTACAGGGACTCAAACTGTAGTTCTCCTGCATGGTATACCAACCAATTCCTTTTTGTGGCACGGGGTTATACCTTATTTAAGTGAAATGTATACAGTGATTGTACCTGACTTACTTGGCTATGGATTGTCTGAACGGGCACCACAAGATGAGTTAGCACTTCCCAATCAGGCAACGCATATTTTAAAACTTCTTGATACCCTTAATATCCAGCAAGCTCATTTCGTAGGTCATGACCTGGGTGGAGGAATTGTCCGAATATTGTCTGTTAAGTATCCAGAACGTGTGTTAAGCATAGTTGTAGCTGACGGAGTATGCTGTGCTAACTGGCCTCTCCCTTTAGTTACAGCGATACGTTGGCCTACTGCACCTGAATTCGAACCAGGCACAGCATTAATTGGGCGAATGATTCGTGGTGGTGTACATAATCCTGAAATCTTAACCCCTAAAGTTATGGAAGCTTTTACTGCACCTTTTGCTACTCCATCAGGCCCAGAAGAGCTCAAACGCGCTTCTCTCGCACTTGACCATCATCAAACTGAAGATATTGTACCTGATCTTCCGAACTTAAAAGTACCAGTTACTCTCTTATGGGGACAACATGACCCTTATACTACTATAAGTTTGGGGCAGGAAACGGGCAGTGTTTTTGAGAAATCAAAGCACTGCTTTTTCTTTTAGTCAACGCTGCGGGCTATTTTTACTGCAAGCATGATTTATGGAGATGTACTTGAATTCATGGTACCGAGGCAATGTCTATGGTTGCTATCTCCAGTTCTGTACAAATGGCAGCATGGGGCTGTGTAGAAGTAATAAAGTTCTTTAATTTTACTCTTAAAAACACAAAGGAGGTACTACTAAGAATGTAGCATCTCCTTTTAAAGTTATTTAAAATATCCTCTATTTCATAATTAGATTAATAAAAACAAATAATGGAGTTGTTTAATTTTTCTTATTCTTAAAGCTTCATAAGTTCAACATAATATTTTTATAAAATACGTTTAAAATCTTTGTTTATACTTGCTTGTTTTAGTCTTTTTGATTTCACCAGGTATTTAATATCAGAGATATTATCATATGAAAGTTGAACATAATAATAGTTAATATACTCAAGCAATGCAAAAACATAAATAAATCCCGCAATTGATAATCCTCCTAAAGGTAATAAAGGATACCAATAAAAAAAATCGATAACAAACATAATAAGTCCGGCGATAATCATTCCAATATTCACTTTCTGTAAATTTTTTAATCGTTGAACAATCCAAACGGGAGTAATAGATGTCTTTTCCTTTTTTAGTCTTTTCCATTTTACGTACCAGTAAACAGTCCCTTGTAGTAAGAGAAACTCCAAAAGAAGAAATGAAATCCAAAAAGAATATAGCGAGTATAAATGTAATTTAGGATAAACATAATTAATTAAATAACTTAGAAAAACAAAACTAATTATTGAAAATAATTCACCTGTATATAAATAGAATAGCCTCTTTTCTATATTTCTTCTCATAGTTCTCACCTTTTATCATTATTATTAGGTTTTAAACATCTTTATTATTTTTTTACTGACTTTATTATTTTTTCAACAACTTTATTGTTCACGAACAGCGGCGGAAAGAGTCTTATAAGCGTACTTCCGGGTTTAACAAATATGGACCAGATCCACAGGCGCAATGAAAGAGACAAGAATGAATCAAAACATCATTTTAATCTTTCCTCAGACTCAAGGTCTTCTTGGGGTTTTTGGTATAACCTTCACAAATATTAATTCGAGTAAAACTATAAAACATGTCTTTAAAGTGTTAAAGTATTAATTTAGCGGGCATTAGCTTAAAAGTGTTGGGTGATCCAATCTTAAGGACGATTCTTGGTGATACGATTATATTTAACATGATAATTTGGAATTTAGAGCATGTTAGAGGATACGCTTTGACTGCTGTGCAATAGTCAATATTTTAGGAGGGTTAACGATGAGTATGAGCAATAATGATATATTAATTAGATTAAGATATGCTCTGGATATAAAAGATATAGATATGGTGGAGATATTTAAACTTGGTGGCATTGAATTAACAAAAGAAGAAGTGCTGGAGATGCTTACAAAATCAAAAAACAGTTACCATAATGAAGCTGACAATGATGATGATATAGTTGAAAATGATTACGTAATAAAATGCAATAATATTATGTTAGAGTCATTTTTGAATGGTTTTATTACTTTTAAAAGAGGAAAACAAGATCCAAAACCAGGGCAACCGGATAGACAAGCGATGTCTTTAAAGAATAAAGGAAGTGTCAATAATCTCATTCTAAAGAAATTGAAAATAGCACTAGCATTAACAAGTGAGGATATGCTTGATATATTAGAAGACGTAGGAGTCATGGTAACAAA
Organism: Bacillus sp. DX3.1; assembly: GCF_030292155.1. Lineage (NCBI taxonomy): Bacteria > Bacillati > Bacillota > Bacilli > Caryophanales > Bacillaceae > Bacillus > Bacillus sp. DX3.1. The sequence continues at coordinate 414,667 of NZ_CP128153.1, forward strand.
AGGAGAATTAAGCGCTCTATTAAGAAAAGAAGGCCATAAGAATTATAAAGAGTGCGGTGATAGATACGCAAGGAATTTCTTAAAGGGATTAACTGTAAAATATAGAGGATAAGGAATCACCAATTAATTCTTTAATATAAATTATAATTAGGACACATCTTTTACGCATAAATGATGCAGGGGAAAACTATCCCGAAGCAACAAGCGTTGTAACTAATTAACGTTCCATGTATTTCCATAAACGCTCGCTGCATGGTGAGCGCGCATGTATATTCATGTTAAGAAGCTAAATGATACAATGGATGGAGTAGGAATTTTTATCCTGCTCTCATTTTTTTCATCATTTTTGATGTTAATTTTATCATTTGTAGTTTTGAAACAATGCATTTTTCTCAACCAAATACCACGCATAGTCATAATGCGAAAATAACATGAACGAATACTCTAGGTGATGAAATGATACATACATACTCAGGTGAGACAATTAGTTTTGATATAAATTACAAAAAGCGGAAATCCATAGGCATTTATATAGATTCTTACGGAAATGTTGAAGTTCAGGCTCCTAAAGGGACGCCTGTTGAATACGTTCTCCAATTGTTAGAGGAAAAATGGGATTGGATTCAGAAAACATCCAAGGAAATGAAGGATAGAATGCTTGGGCCACAGGAGAAGGTCTATAATCATGGGGAGAGCTTTCTATATTTAGGGAACACATATCCTATACAGATCTCTCAAGATGCAAGTATTCAACAAGACCATGCAGTGTTTGAAGGGGATAAGCTGCATATATATGTGAAACAGCTTGAGGATGAGAAAATAAAACAAGCCTTAAAACGATTTTATTATCAGCAGTGTAAAGCGTTAGTAGAGAAGAGTATCCAATCCTATCAAAGCAACTTTAAAACAAAGCCGCGTTCAATCCGTATTTCAGATAGTAACCGTACCTGGGGAACCTGTGATTCAAAGCTGCAGTTAACATTTAATTGGAAGCTGGCAATGGCACCGCTGAGGGTGATCGACTATGTAGTCGTTCACGAAATGTGCCATATGGTCCATCTAAATCATGATCGATCCTTTTGGCGCCTTGTTGGGAAAATAATGCCTGATTATAAGGAACTGGAGAACTGGTTAGCATTATCAAGCTGGAAAATGACTGTTTAGCAGTGATATCGTTGGAGCGATTACTATTGCACTACAGTTTTAGTTTATAATTGCTTCTTCTCTTATAACTGAACTCACCAACATCCCATTGTATTGCCGCATACAATCTGGACATGTGGAGTGCATGGCTTGGCTTGGCTTGGCTTGTTAGAAAAGAAGAGTAGAGATGTAGCAGTGAGTAAGAGCCTCTCCGTGTGAAGAGGCTCTTGTTGATTTGTGAAGATAAGAAGAGGGGGCATGCTATTACATTTATTTTTTCGTTCGCGTCATCATAGTGGTTAAAATCAAAACCATCAGCAAGAGTAAATACTCGGAATCTATTTTAAAATACTGATTGAAATGACCTGTGTAACCATCCTATATTGAGACTGGTACACAATGAATATCCAGACATCAAAGCCTTTAGTGAATTTTAAGTGAAAATTGAGATGGGTTTTAAGTTCCTTTAACACATTACAATAATTTTATAGGGAGTGGTTTGGGCGGGTATACTTTTGGTGGTAGCGCCATAGACAACAATTAGATTCCGGTTTACAGGAATTCTGGTAAAGGTTTGCCCATTTACTAATAAAATTTGAGTATATGGGGAAATATTTAATCTTAAGTTGCCATCACTACTCTCTAATTGGCTGTTAAAATAGTCTACTTTCACATTTTGATATGGTGTATCTTTTGCCATAACAAGTGCTCGAAATTGTGGAGGGAATATGAGGGGAACAGCCGCGTTTGCATCATAAAATCCAGTTACTCTATCTCCTACTCCCACTATTACATTGTCAACAAAGTAAGTAGTGGGTGCCACTATGAAATTTATTAAAGTTCCGGATCCGTTATCTACAGATATTAATTTGTAACAACCGGCTCCTTCATCATTTTGCCCTATCAAAAAATCACTAATGCTGGTTACGGTACCATTAAAAGATTGAAAATTTATCATTCTTTTACCTCCATAGCTAATTAAACTCATACCTATATAGATTATGCATTCCTCAGACTTTGTGTTATTTGTCGTGCGATTCTTTCAAGTTCCCCAAAAATAAATCACTATTTTTTTATACAAGCAAAGTACGGAAAGAAACGTAATAGCGTTTACATGGCAACATCGAGTTTTTCAACCAAACCTGATAAGCTAGGATGAGGTATTTTTAAATTTGATGGTAACAGGGCGTTACAGTGCCCATTTATTAAAGGAAATACAGTAGGATCCTTTTCCATAGACTTTTTTGAACTATCGCGCAGTTCTTTTTGAATGCTTCTCCGTTCTAGAACGCTAAGTAGAACCCTAATTTTAATCAGGGTTCTTTTTTAGAAAGAGGGCAAATTTTGTATTAAATGAAACAGCCTAATCTCTGAAGATGGGTGTTTCATTTAAAGAAAGGTGAGCACTTACTATCAGTAGTGTCTCAGCTTTCTTCTATTTAGAATGATAAAAATCACCAAAAAGAATCGAATATCAGGGAGTAGCAGCCACCGTTCTACTTCCCAAACCGAACCCAATACTCTCCATCTCGCTCTTCCATCTCATACCCTCGATAACCTTCTGCCAACAGTCTTTGTTGACCAACTATGTCGCTCATTCGAAGTACTTCAATGCTTGTCCAATCTTTCTTGTCATCGCCCTGCAATTCTTTGACAAAAATATAACGTATCCGGTCGCTATATTTTTCTTTTAGCGCAGCAACTTCCATCCCTTGGGCAAATTTGTCTTTTAAACTAGGGATATTAAATGGTGCAACGGTGCAACAAACGTAATCGTATTTGTTATCTGACTGCTTTAATTGCTCCATAATAAGGTTTGCTAATGTTTTTTGGATCCCGTTCCCACGGTAGGCTGGATGAACGTTTGAGATTTCTTGATAGATGACACGTTCTAATTCCTCAGCTTTTAAGCCGATATCAAACCCTAAATGGTCGTCATCGATGGGAGGAACTAAGAGCCCGCGAAACGCAATCAGTTGTTCGTCCACAAACGCACCAATCATCAATCCATTTCCGTTTAATATATATTGATATTCTTCTAACGTAAGAGGTTGTAAGCTATCCTTATTTTCTAATGCTTCAATCACCACATCTTGTAAGAATAAAATTTGGTGGATATGGTCTAGAGACAATGGTGCAACCTTGAATGTTTCCTCGTTTTGTTGCAGCGTTCCTTCATAAAGAATGTTCATACTTTGGCCTCCTTTAGCGAACAATATCTTGAAAAACAGTCAATTCATTGAGTATATCTTCATCGACATCAACACCTAATCCAGGCTTTTCTGTTAAGCGAATAAAGGGTACATCATAGGAAAGGTTTCCGATATTTTTTGTGAATTTTAATGGTCCTGTTAGTTCAACACTTGTAATAATCTTTTTAGAAAAAGCAACATGGAATCCTGCGGAAGATGCAACAGATGATTCAACCATTGAACCAATTTGACATTCAATTCCAGCCATCTCTGCTTGATGAGCTAGCTTGACGGCTGGATAGATTCCGCCACATTTCATTAATTTAATGTTCACTTTATCAGCTGCCTGCTTTTGAATAATCTGCCGCATTTCACGTGATCCTTTCAATCCTTCGTCAATCATAAGCGAAAGATCTGTTTTTGATCTAATATAAGCCATTGCGTCGATATCATCGGCTATAACAGGCTGTTCAATCCAATCAATGTCCAAATGTCTAAGTGAACGTAATGCAGTTAACGTTGTAGCACTGTTTTTCCAACCTTGGTTCACATCAACACGAATAGCTATATCATTTCCTACCCGTTCACGTACAGCTTCAATTCTCTCAACATCTTTTTTGACATCTGTTCCGACCTTCATTTTAAAGGATTGATAACCTTTGTTTATCATGGAAGCGGCTTCTTCGGCCATGTTCTCTGGGGAAGCAATGCTTAAAACATGAGTAATTGGGAATTCTTCATGATAGCGACCGCCAATTAATTGATAAACAGGTTGCCCGAGCTTTTTCCCCATTACATCAAAGCAAGCAATATCAATCGCGGCTTTTGCGGTAGGTACCCCGTAGATGGTTTGATTCATTATGTCATGTATCTTCTCAATATTCATTGGGTTCACACCTAGTAGGGCCGGAGCTAATGTATGTTTTAAAACATGGAAGGTGCTTTCCCATGTTTCACCTGTGACATGATCATCGGCTACTCCTTCACCGTAACCGACAATACCTTCATTCGTCTCGAGTTTCACAATAATAGAAGGCATATCATGATAAGTGCCGTAGCTAATAATAAATGGATGACGAAGTGGTAAACGAATCGCATAAAGATGGATTGCTGTAATTTTCATTGAGTAGACTCCTTCCTGTGTATCATATTTTTTTAATAGACTCGACATTACATATTCATAAGGAGTTCGAACAATTTACGGTTAATATTTTGGTTATTCTAAAATGAATTTTCAGAATTTAATTATTTACCTTATTATATTTCAAAAGAAATGCGGGAACAATCTCTTGACATTTGAGTGAATATTCAATATGTTTTCGGGATAGGGCTGTTATAAATAAAAAAGCTGTTTTGTATCGAATAAATGTTATTTCAAAACATTCTTAAGAGAACTGCTTCGAGTCTAGGAAGGAGAATGGAAAATTGAAAACAGTAGAGTTACAGGATCGTTTAAATGAAATTTTTCAGTATTTGCATGAGAACCCTGAAGTGAGTTGGAAAGAATATAATACAACGGCTTATATTACTAAATTTCTAGAAGAAGAAGGAGTTTCATATAAAGTATTTGATGATTGTCCTGGAGTTATAGCAGAAATGGGGAACGGGAAACCAGTTGTTGCTATTCGCGCTGATATGGATGCGTTATGGCAAGAAGTAGATGGGGAATTTAAAGCAAATCATTCATGTGGCCATGATGCTCACATGACGATTGTGATGGGGCTTATTTTACAGTTGAAAAATGTAGAGTGGCAAAAAGGAACAGTCCGCTTTATCTTTCAGCCTGCAGAAGAAAAAGGAAGTGGCGCTTTGAAGATGGTGGAGAAGGGAGCTATAGATGATGCGGATTTCTTATTCGGTGTTCACCTAAGGCCCATAGAGGAACTACACTTGAAGCAAGCGGCACCATCTATTCGACATGGAGCTGCTGATTTTTTAGAAGCTGAAATATATGGGACTGATGCGCATGGCGCGCGGCCACACCAAGGTGTGAACGCAATTGATGTTATTTCAATGATTAATATGGGGTTAAAAAATATATGGCTTTCACCGCAACATTCATACTCCGTCAAAATGACGAGATGCCAAGCGGGTGGTGAAAGTTTAAATATTATTCCAGGGAACGGCCAATTTGCTTTAGATGTAAGGGCAGAAAGCAATCTACTGTTGGATGAATTAAAGAACAAGGTAGAAAAGGTTATCCAATCTACTGAATCGATGGGTGTGAAAATTTCATATAAATGGGTCGATTTTGTACCTGGAGCAGAGGTATCAGAGGAAGCAGAACAGTTACTTCGTAAAGGAATTCTTCCAACATACGGAGAAGAGGGCTGTACCGCATCGCTTCTCACAGCAGGAAGTGATGATTTTCATTATTATACGGTCAAAAGGCCCCATTTAAAAGCTACCATGCTAGGATTAGGCGCGAATCTAAAGCCAGGATTACATCATCCCCATATGAAGTTTGATCAATCTTGTGTACTAGATGGAGTGCAAATATTGAAGCAAACAGTAATGGGAGTTTTAAAATAATATTGTTTTTCCTGAAATTTAAGTGTTTTATTCCTTAAATTAAGAGATGATAGCTATCCTAAAAGGTCAAATTTACTTTTCCTTTTAGGATAGCTTTTTAATATGGTGCAGGTTCGAAACTTATATATGATAAAATTGAATGATATGTCATTAAAACACTATAAGATTTGATAAATACATAGTTATTAAGGAGATATGATAATGCCTAATCATTCTTTATTTGAATTTGTTGGACAATTTTCAAGTGAGTTAGCTGAACTTGCTCATCGTATTGAAAATCAGCTGTTGGATCAACCTCATGCGTCAATGATGCAGGCTCGTTTATATAGTGAACAACTGGTGAAGATCGTTAGTAAAGAAGAAGGGCTTGAGGATATCTATCCGCTTAAGCACTCAGAGAAAATACATAAATTATATCGTCAAAATTTGATTGAAGAAGATATTTATATGAAATTGGAATGGATTAGAAAGAAAGGAAATAAAGCAGTGCATGATGTAAAAGAAGTGGACATTCATGATGTGCTGCAAGCTCACAAGTTTCTATTTGAGATCAGCGTCTGGTATATGCAAGTATATGTGAGCTACGATTTTGAACCTCCCATTTACAATCTCCCTATTAAGGTTTCCAAAGAAACGAATCCACTAGAAGCAAAGGATTTTGATGGTTTGATCAAGCCGTATTTAGATCAAAAGATTGATGAGATGTGGTCAGAAGTTCAGCAACAACTTGAAGCGATTAGGGAGGAGAAGGGACAAGGCCCAGAAAGTGTAGTAGTTAATGAAGCAGCAAATAAAATGAGTAAAGTGCCGGAGAATCTATCTAATGTTTTTCTGAAAAATAATTTTCACTTCATAAATAAAACTACTAAAGCGGCAGAATTTGAAAATATTAATAATAAAGAAGTTGTGTATTTATTACCGAATAAAGAATTGACGGTTGTAATTCATCCGAATACAGCCGAAAATCATTCAAGCTTAAAAAGCGAAAGTGCCTATCATAATACTGGGCTGAAAAAATTCCCGAAGAAAATAAACAACGGAAAAACGCCAACGAATTATGGATATCCTTTCAAATTCCAAACAGAAGCTGAGCTAGATTCCTTTTTAAATCGTTTAGGTAATATTTAATTTATCCCGCTATTCGCGGGCAGTAATATCCCCGCCCAAAAATTCAGCAGAACCAAGGAAGATAGGTGGGGGATAAACTGCCCGTAAAACCCCCACTGATCATTAGTTGAACTTTATATACAGAGTTTAAAAAGATTATTTGAAGGAGCCCGAGTGCTTCTAGGTTGGTTCTTCAGTTTTTACCAACATCACATATTTTGTTGCATATACTTTGGACATATGGCGTGTGGCTTGGTGAGAAAAGAATGATAAGTAGAACCCTGATTTTTATTGGGGTTCTTTTTTAGAGAGAAGGAGAGTTTGATGAACGAACAATATTATGATGCATTGTTGAACATAAAAACAGTCGGAGACCAAAAGGGATTCAACAAATCTTTGCACTATCATCGTTATGAGCCAACGCCATATAGTGCATTAGAAACGCTATTTAATCAATATAACTTAAAAAGTAGTGATCGAGTTGTCGATTTTGGATGTGGAAAAGGAAGATTGAATTTCTACATTCATCATGTATGTGGTGCTTCAGCTGTTGGAATAGAAATGAACGAGACTTTCTACGAAGAAGCAATGGAAAATCGAGAACGTTATGCGAAGAAAGTGAGAAGTAGTAAAGATCAAATTCAATTTCAATGTTGCTTAGCGCAGAGATATGAGATTGATCCGCGCGATAATCGATTTTATTTCTTTAATCCATTTTCGGTGCAAGTGTTTATGAATGTTATTAATAATATATTGGTTTCAGTGGAGGAAGCAGGACGGCAAATAGAGCTTATTTTGTATTATCCATCGGAAGATTATATCTATTTTTTAGACAATCAGACGGCATTTGAGTTGAAAGAGGAAGTTAGGTTGCCTGGGATGTATGAGCGGAATGGGAATGAGAGGTTTTTGGTTTATCGGTTGGGAGGTTAAAAGGTGAAGTAGTATGATACTACTTCGCCTTTTATATAAGTAGCTAGAGTGGATGGGAATTTCAATAGTTAATTTCAGTAAGTAGTGGGGACTATTAATTTGCTTGGAGTAGATTGTAGTCAATATCTTGGACACTAAAAGTGAAATTAAAGCTATTTTTTAGCTCCACCTTCGATTGCTTGAGGAAATACTACTATGAATTCATTTGTGGTTCTATCATTCTTTAATGTATTAAAATAATGATCTATATTTGTTTGTTCAAAGCTTTTGTATACATTTTCTCTCTTTGAGATAGTGTGAGGGTACCTATGGACAATCTTTCGTACTAAAGGACGGGACTATTTTATAACTAGCGAGTAAATCTTGAAATTTCCAACTTATGTATTACGTTCGGAAATCAGTATACAGAAGTAAACCTTTAGGTGGATTTTGTGTATGGTAAGTAATTTTTAGCGATTTCACCACAGGATTTGTTGTTATATTTTGCGAAACAATACGAGCAATCCCATATTGTATAGAGATAGGTGATATCCACTACCAATTTTTCATTAATTGTATTTATAAAAAAAAGAATCTCACTTATTGGCGTAATAGGTGAGATTCTTTTTAATCCATTTGTAAATCGTAATTTCGGATACGTTATACTCGTTGCTTAGTTTTTTGATTAATCGTCCTGAATGATACAACCTAATTACCGTTTTGTGGAATTTTTCGTTATATTTTTTGCTCGTACTATTTTTTATCCGTACACATTTATACTAAATCTAAAGTATCAAGGATGTATTGTTACTAAATGTTTGCTGTTAAACAGTAAGAGGTATTAGTATGTATAAATTATACTATTTCATCTAGAATTAAATGGTATAATTTTACTACACAAGTGTGTTTTAATAATAAAAATGTTTTATTTGTTAAGGAGAAGAGGAGCTAGATGAAACTTTCAATTAACGTTCTTGACCTAATTCCTAATTTTATAAAAAATTTTTGTGGACGATATTCAAACAATAAGTTATTTGATTTCTATGGGCTAAAGGTATGGAGAAATCAATTAATTGAAATAGCGTGTAATCATGATGCTTTTGATGAACAATTGGCTAGAAGATTTGCTTATAGTAGAACTTTAACAAGAATATATTATTCAATGTTTGACCAGGGGAAAAGTTTAGAAATAAAAAATATTGCATTATCATTAGCTATGGAAGTTATTGATAATCACATTCAAATAAATGAGAAGATAATAATTCAATATGCCGTTGCTATTTATAAACAGTGGCATAAAGAACTTTTAGAGAATGAAATATTACGTGAACGATATGAGAGAATATCCGAGCACCCAGTGAAAAAATTCCCATTAAAACTAGATTCTAATATTGAGAGCGATCTATTAGACATCTTAAATAACAAAACAATAATAAGACAGGAGTTCTTTAAAAGTTACTCCATGAAAGAATGGGAATCTAATGAGACAATAATAGTATATTTACCTAATGATTTGGGGTTTATTGATTGGAGTTCAAAATTTTGTATTGAAGTAAAGGTGAATGCTTATGAGGGAATAGATTTGGGGTTTTTTAGAGTAGGCTATGATTATAACATCTTACCAAATAATTCAGGTGCTTGGTACGTCAGTATTTCTAAAAATAAAAGAAAAGAAGCAGTAAATTTCTTTGATAGCACAATTGGTAAAACAACGACAAATTATATCTGGGTCAAATAAAGAATTAATAAGGAGCTTGATTTGTTTATGTCTTTAAGAGTTAAATTTTTCTCATTTATTATTGCAATGGGAGTATACTTTTAATTATTTATAAATAGTAATCCCCTAGTAGTAATTGAACTAAAGAGGCCAAATGAAAAAATCACATCAAGGGATAGCGATCAAGGAATATCATATGCTCGATTACTTGATGAGATGCCTCCTATTGTAGTTGTAACCAATGGAATTGATAATGAATTTTATACAACATATGATAAGAAAAAATGGGAGCCTAGTACCATTGATGAAGAAACTTTACAAAGGGTATTTAAACAAATTTTGGAGATGGCAGCTACTGATAAAGATGAGGCGGTTCGTCTGCTACTTAGTACAAATGAAGGCATTTGGGAAGAAATAATATTGCAATTAAATCAAAGAAATTTAGAGAGTAAAATAGGTGAACTACAAAATTTTAGTAAACCAGTTGTTACGGAATTTCAAATTCCGAGAAAAATAACCGAGACACTAAGAGGAATGCTGTTAAAGAAAGTGCCTTTAATTACTTTAATTGGTGAACCATTAAGTGGAAAGACTAATATTTAACTTCAGTACTTCATACCTGTGGAATGTATAGCTTGATTTGAAAAGTGAAACAAGTAGAACTTTGGATTTATTAGAGGTATTTTGGTAGTTTATCGTTTTTGAATTAGGCGTAAAATGATGAATGAAGCAGTATTATGACGCAGTGCCAAACATAAAAACAGTAGGAGACTAAAAGGGATTCAACAAGTCTGTGCACTATCATCGTTATGAGCCAACGCCATATAGTGCGCTAGAAACGTTATTTAATCAATATGAATTAAAAAGCAGTGATCGAATTGTCGATTTTGGATGTGGAAAAGGAAGATTGAATTTCTATATTCATCATGCATGTGGTGCTTCAGCTATTGGAATAGAAATGAATGAGACATTCTACGAAGAAGCAAAGGAAAATCGAGATCGTTACTTGAAGAAAGCGAGAAATAGTAAAGATAAAATTCATTTTCAATGTTGCTTAGCGCAAGAGTACGAGATTAATCCACGTGACAATCGATTTTATTTCTTTAACCCGTTTTCGGTACAAGTGTTTATGAATGTTATAAATAATATATTGCTTTCAGTGGAGGAAGTAGAGCGGGAAATAGAGCTTATTTTGTATTATCCATCGGAAGATTATATCTATTTTTTAGATAATCAGACGGCATTTGAGTTGAAAGAGGAAGTTAGGTTGCCTGGGGTGTATGAGAGGAATGGGAATGAGAGGTTTTTGGTTTATGGGTTGGGGTAGTAGAATGTTGAGGAGAAAACTTTTTTTATTGTTTTTTCTGGCCAAGACTTCTCGTTATTAAGCAGTGCCATGGTACAATTCAGTACTATTTGATGGCTTGAAGTATTGTTATTTACTCTTATTTCAGCTACTCAAAAAATTAAGTTATAATAAAAAGAATTACTCGTATTTTAAGTGTGAAAATCGAGAATTATATAGTTTCTGTATAAGGAGGATATTATGAAAAAGGATATTCATGTTGTTGGAGCAGTAATCATTGAAAACGAGAAAATCTTATGTGCACAAAGAGGTTCAGCTAAATCATTACCTCTTAAATGGGAATTCCCGGGTGGAAAAATAGAAGAAGGAGAGTCACCTCAAGAAGCATTACGACGTGAAATAAGCGAAGAAATGCATTGTAAAATAGAGATTGGTGATCAAGTTGAACATACTGTATATGAATATGATTTTGGAATTGTTCATTTAACTACATTTTATTGCAAGCTTATCGAAGGAAAACCAGTTTTAACTGAGCATGTATCGATTAAATGGTTGTCACCAGATGAATTGAAATCTTTAGATTGGGCACCGGCAGATATCCCTGCAATTGAAAAGTTATCAAAGGGACTTTTGGTGAATTAATATTATAGAAAAGTACATCAAGCTACTCACTGTATGTGAATAGCTTTTTTAATTCCATAAAATATTTGATCTCCAATACAGCGAGTATTAAAATGAACACAAATAACTGTAAATGAATGGGGATCATATGGTGAATTTTATACAAAATTTAGAAGCATCCTTACATAAGGGATTTATCGATCAAAAGTATAGTAAATCTGGAAGTTATAAACCGAAGCTATTAGTCAATAATACGAAAAAAAATGAAAATGTATTAACGTCATTGTTAGAAGAACTCGATACTTGTCAGTCCTTTATTTTCTCAGTTGCTTTTATTACTGAAAGTGGACTAGCTACTCTTAAATCTCATTTTCTTGATTTAAAGCGAAAAGGAATAAAAGGGCGTATATTAACATCAACGTTCTTAAATTTCAATCAACCTAAAGTATTTAGAGAACTACTGAAAATTACGAATGTAGAAGTGAAATTGACAGATTTAGCAGGTTTTCATTCGAAAGGATATATATTTAACAATGAAAGCCATTATTCGTTAATTGTCGGGAGCTCTAACTTAACTGCACATGCATTGAAAGTAAACTATGAATGGAATGTAAAGCTGACTTCACATGAAGACGGTGAAATCGTCCATCACTTCAAAAATCAATTTGAAGAGGTATGGAAAGATGCCCAAACATTGACGGAAGAATGGATTGCTAATTATGAAAAGACATACACCCAGATTGTAGATAGTAGAGTAATAGGTCAAGTAACTGAGTTCCCTACCCCATACCAACCCAATTCTATTGAAGAAGCTCTGAAAATTGTGCCAAATAAAATGCAACAAGCGGCACTACAAGGAATCCAAGCGGTACGAGAAGCTAGTAAAGAAAAAGGATTGATTATTTCGGCAACGGGGACGGGGAAAACGTATCTATCAGCGTTTGATGTGAGACGTTTTGCTCCTAAACGCATGCTATTTATTGTTCACCGAGAGCAAATATTAAAGAAAGCAAAATCAGATTTCAAACGAGTTCTTGGTGGGCTTGAAGAAGACTTTGGGACCTTATCAGGTTCAAATAAACAAACAGATGCTAAGTATTTATTTGCTACGATCCAAACCATTTCAAAAGAAGAAACCTTGTATCAGTTCGACCCTGAAGCATTTGATTATATTTTAATAGATGAGGTTCATAAAGCAGGTGCCCAATCTTATCAAAAGGTGATGGATTATTTTAAACCTAAATTTCTCATGGGAATGACTGCTACCCCGGAACGTTCAGATGGTTTTAATATTTATGAACTATTTGATTATAATATTGCTTATGAAATTCGTTTACACGAAGCACTTGAAGAAGATATGCTTTGTCCTTTTCATTACTTTGGAGTGACAGATCTTGAATATAATGGAGAGACAATTGATGATACTGCACTTTTATCGAGGCTCGTAACAAAAGAGCGTGTAGATCATATGATTGAAAAGATTCAATACTATGGTTTTTCTGGTGAAAAAATAAGAGGATTGATATTCTGCAGTAGAAAAGAAGAAGCGGAGAAGTTATCTCTGGCATTGAACGAAAAAGGTTTTCGTACAGTTGCATTAACTGGTGAACATTCTCAAGAAGAAAGAGAACTACGAGTAAACGAATTAGAAAACGGTGTACTGGATTATATTTTAACTGTGGATATTTTTAATGAGGGAATCGACATTCCCAGCATTAATCAAGTCGTCATGTTAAGACAAACTCAGTCGAGTATCATCTTCATACAACAGCTAGGACGAGGCCTCCGTAAACATGATTCGAAGGATTTTGTTACGATCATTGATTTTATTGGTAACTATAAAAATAACTATTTAATTCCAGTTGCTCTTTCGGGAGACAAATCACAAAACAAAGACAATATACGCCGACGTATGAAGGATACAAGTTATATTAAAGGCATCTCAACGGTTAACTTTGAAGAAATAGCAAAAAAACAAATCTTTAAAGCGATTAATAACAATAATTTAACGACAATGAAGATCTTAAAAGAAGCCTTTGTCGAGTTGAAAAATAGAATTGGTAGAGTTCCATATTTATATGACTTTGTACTAAATCATTCTATTGATCCCGTGGTCATTGTAGAGAGATATTCGAATTACCAACAATTTTTATTAAAAATGAAAGAAGAAGTTTCTACATTAACTAGCTATGAAAATAAAGTTTTAACAATGCTTTCATTAGAGGTGTTGAACGGAAAGCGTGAGCATGAAATTATTTTGTTAGATTTATTATTACATCAGGAAAAGGTTGAATATCTCAATTATTTAGCTGAATCTAATTGTCAAATAGATGATGATACGATGGCATCAGTGCGGCGCATTTTTGATTTGTCTTTTTTCACACAAACATATAAGGTCAAATATGGAGAAAAACCCATTATTCTCTATAAAGATGATTCTTTTATATTTAATGAATCGATCATAGAGAGTATAAATTCAAATAGTCATTTCAAAAATATGATTATCGACATTATTCAAAGTGCAAAAAAAAAGAGCAAATTATATCAAGGTAATAAGCGATTTACGTTGTATGAAAAGTATACAAGAAAAGATGCTTGTAGGCTTTTGAATTGGAATAATGATGAAAGTTCAACTATGTATGGATACAAAACAAAACACCATACTTGTCCGATATTTATTACATATCATAAAAACGATGAGGTAGAATCCAGTGTGAATTATGGAGATGAGTTTCTCAGTCCAGAAGTTCTTAAATGGTATACAAGAAGTAATAGATCTTTGGAATCAGAAGAAGTTAAAAAGATTATTGAGGCAAAAGAAAACAATATTGATATTCATATCTTTGTGAAAAAGGATGACGATGAAGGAAGCGACTTTTACTATTTAGGTAAGGCAAATCCTGATAAAAATAGTGTTCAACAAGATAAAATGAAAGATAAGAATGGACGAGAACTTCCGGTTGTTCATATGAATATGGTTATGGAGCAATCCATTGATAGTAAGCTTTATCACTATATTAAGAGTGGGATAAATGATTAAGAGATGCGCGAACTAAGGAAAGCTACTTGAACCAAGGTGATTTGAAAGATTTGGTTGTAAGAATATCTCTAAAGCAGAACATCTAGCGAATATTTAAAACGTTATTTATAATACGGTGAACCGTATCATAAATAAAACACAATAAGCTATATCATATTTAACTGTGAGCATTATTATATCCAAAAACATATTGAAATAAATAAAAAAAGAAAACGAGAAGCGCTAAAATACAAACAGCTTCTCGTTTTCATATAGGAAAATATTGACTCCCACCCCCAACAAGCTATAATAAAAACGAGATGTTCGTTTCAAACAAAATCTGATTCAAAACAACCTATCACATAGATTGAATAAAATACTATCAATCTATTATTTTTTACGGCTTTTGGAAAACGCTTACATTTAGTGTGGAGGGAGAAACCATGTCTAAGTTCACGAAGTATTTTTTAATGGAAGCTCATGATGTAATCGAGTATGTGAAAGAGAAGTTACCTGCATTTGAAAATGCACAAAATTTACGTTGCAAGGAAATTGGGGATGGCAATTTAAATTATGTGTTTCGTGTTTGGGATGAGGAGAATGGAAGTTCTGTTATTGTGAAGCAAGCCGGGGATACGGCACGTATTTCGGATGAGTTTAAGTTGTCTACGAACCGGATTCGCATTGAGTCGGATGTGCTGCAGCTAGAGGGGAAGCTGGCACCTGAACTTGTGCCGGATGTGTATTTGTTTGATCGTGTGATGAACTGTTGTGTGATGGAGGATTTATCTGATCATACAATTTTGCGAACTGCACTTATGAATCATCAAGTTTTTCCGAAGCTTGCAGATGATTTGACGACGTTTATGGTGAACACACTTTTATTAACATCAGATGTGGTGATGAATCATAAAGAGAAGAAGGATCTTGTGGAAAATTATATAAATCCAGAGCTATGTGAGATTACAGAAGACCTTGTGTACTCCGAACCGTTTACAGATCATAACAAGCGCAACGAGTTGTTTTCTTTAAATGAAGGGTGGATTCGAGAACATATATATAGTGATGACGTCCTACGTATGGAAGTGGCGAAGCTAAAGTTTTCGTTTATGACGAATGCACAGGCGTTATTGCATGGTGATTTACATACTGGGTCTGTATTTGTACGAAAGGATTCTACAAAGGTGATTGATCCAGAGTTTGCTTTCTACGGGCCAATGGGCTATGACATTGGAAACGTGATGGCCAACTTAATGTTTGCATGGGTAAATGCGGAGGCAACAATGGCTGCTGGAGCAGAGAAAGATGCTTATATGAGCTGGTTAGAGTCTACGATTACAGATGTGATTGATCTATTTGGAACAAAGTTTTTAGAAGCTTGGAGTACTCATGTGACAGAGATTATGGCAAAGGAACCTGGGTTTGATCGCTGGTATTTACAGTCTGTGTTAGAGGATACAGCGGCTGTGACTGGCTTAGAGTTAATTCGCCGTATTGTTGGATTGGCGAAGGTGAAGGATATTACATCAATTATAGATGACGAAAATCGTGCAAGAGCAGAACGGATTTGCCTGCAAGCAGCGAAATTATTTATTTTACAAGCAAGTAAACATAAAACAGGCGCTGATTTTTTACAAACGTTAAAAGAACAAGCTGTGCATAGCGCAAAGTAAGGGAGAGAAGATCATGTCAGAGCAATTGATACCGATTCAGTGGAAAGATGATGCTTTAGTTTTGTTAGATCAAACGCTATTACCGAATGAAGTTGTCTATGAATCTTTTACAACTGCTGAGGGTGTGTGGGATGCAATTCAAGTCATGAAAGTACGCGGAGCACCAGCAATTGGTGTTTCAGCAGCGTACGGCGTGTATCTAGGAGTGAAAGAAGCATCTGAAGATTCCATGGAATCTTTTATAAAAGAGGTGCAAAAGGTATGCGCTTATTTAGCGACATCAAGACCAACAGCGGTGAATTTATTTTGGGCACTTGAGAGAATGGAGAATATCGCAAAAGAACATGCTCATTTATCTATTGTAGATTTGAAAAATAGATTGTTAGAAGAAGCGAAAGCGATTCATACAGAAGATGAAGAGATTAACCGCCAAATTGGTGAGCATGCATTAACGCTATTTCAAGATGGTATGGGCGTATTAACGCATTGTAATGCCGGAGCGCTTGCTACAACGAAATACGGAACAGCGACAGCACCGATGTATTTAGCGAAGGAAAAGGGCTGGGATTTAAAGATTTATTCTGATGAGACACGTCCTAGATTACAAGGGTCTACGTTAACGGCATTAGAATTGCAGCGAGCTGGTATTGATGTAACAGTGATTACCGATAATATGGCAGCGATGGTTATGTCACAAGGAAAGATTGATGCTGTAATTGTTGGTTGCGACCGCGTGGCAGCCAACGGTGATGTAGCGAATAAAATTGGAACGTTAGGTGTGTCAATTCTAGCGAAATACTATAACATTCCATTCTATGTAGCGGCACCGACACCAACAATTGATGTAAAAACAGAGACAGGAAAAGATATCCCGATTGAAGAGCGTGATGCTTCTGAGGTGATTAATCGTTTTGGACAATATTCAGCGCCAAAAGAAAGCAAAGTGTACAACCCAGCATTTGATGTAACGCCGCATGAGAATATTACGGCAATCATTACAGAAAAGGGCATTGTTCGTGCACCGTTTGCGGAGAATTTACAAAAGTTATTACAGATGAGCTTGCACCACTGACACCGCTGCAGCAAGAATGTATGACGAGCTATAGAGAATATGGTACGACAGTCATTCTAGTAAACTAGCCGTAACAAGTCTCTTACCGAGGAGGATGTATGTATATGTTACTACAACAAGAAAGAGAAGAAATTGTAGCGTACGGAAAGAAAATGATCGCTAGTGGATTAACAAAGGGGACTGGCGGTAATATTAGTATCTTTAATCGTGAACAGGGGCTTGTCGCGATAAGCCCAAGTGGTTTAGATTATTTTGAGACAAAAACTGAAGATGTAGTTGTTCTGAATTTAGATGGTGAGATTGTAGAAGGTGAGAGAAAGCCTTCAAGTGAATTAGATATGCATCTTATTTATTATAGAAAGCGTGAGGATATAAATGCGCTTGTGCACACTCATTCGCCTTATGCAAAAACAATTGCATCATTAGGATGGGAACTTCCAGCAGTATCTTACTTAATCGCCTTTGCAGGACCGAATGTACGCTGTGCACCTTATGAAACATTTGGAACGAAAGAATTAGCAGAAGCAGCATATGAAGGAATGGTGGATCGTCGTGCAGTTCTCCTTGCAAACCACGGATTAATTGCAGGCGGGCATAATATAAAAATGGCGTTTACTGTTGCAGAGGAAATTGAATTTTGTGCGCAAATTTATTATCAAACGAAGTGTATTGGAGAACCAAAATTGTTGCCAGAGGAAGAGATGGCAACATTGGCTAAAAAGTTTGAAGGATATGGTCAACAGTAAAACTAGTAATAAGAGAATAAAAAATCCCTCGAGAACAACTCCATTCTCAAGGGATTTTTTTATTTCTTCAACAACAAATACATAAAATAAGGAGCACCAATCAAAGCAACCATAATCCCCGCAGGAATACCACTTGGTTCAACGATATGCCGGCCAATTGTATCAGCAAATAACAATAGCCATCCACCAATTAAAATGGCAACAGGGATGAAGAGTTGATGTCTAGGCCCTACTAAAGATTTTGCAATATGAGGAGCCATGAGTCCGATAAAGGCGATTCCTCCTGTGACCGAAACGGCAGAAGCTGCTAATGCAACGGCTGCTAAAAGGAGGGAGCGGCGTTCTTTTTCAAGTGCAACACCAACACCAATTGCCACATGTTCGTTAAGTGCAAGGAGATTTAATCGATTTGCTTTATAGAAAGTAAATGGAATCAGCACAGCTAACCACGGAAGGAGTGCTAAAACAAAGACCCAATCATCTCCCCAAATGTTTCCGGCGATCCATTTTGCGATAAAGTCTACTTTCGTGCGTTCAGCAGATGAAATCAGTACAATCATTGCGCCAGAAAGCGCGAATGAAAATCCAATGCCTGTTAATGTTAATCTTACAGGTTGAAGTCCAGCAGTTTTGCTGTATGAAAAGACATAGATGAGACAGGCAGTAATGAAAGCACCGATAAAAGCAATAACTGGTAGTAAATAAACAAATGAATCGGCTTGTATTGGAAAATATAAAAAGAAAATCGCAATTGCGACGCCTGCTCCGGAGTTAATGCCGATAATGCCAGGTTCAGCTAAATCATTTCGGGTAATGCCTTGTAATATAGTACCCGATAATGCAAGTGCCATACCCGCTAATAGTGTAATTACAATTCTAGGTAATCGAAGAGAAAATAAAATAAATTCTTCTTTAAACGTACCTTGACCAAGAAGGGTTGGTATCAGCCTATCGTAGGATAGAGAAGCATCCCCTAGGCCCATTCCGATTGCGATCGTAGCGATAATGAGTATGAGTAATGCCAATACAATGACGCGTTGTTTTTTTGTTATAGATTGTTGAATCATGAGAATGCTCTTCCTCCTTTACGTACGATGAATAGGAAGAATGGTAGACCTATTATTGAGATAATCGCTGCGATTGGCGTTTCGTATGGAGCGTTAATTGTACGTCCAAGTGTATCCGCTAATAGCATGAGAGAGGCTCCGGCAATGGCAGACATCGGTATAACAAAACGATAGTCTGGTCCGACAATTGGACGAACCATGTGAGGAACCATTAAACCGATAAATGCCATGTTTCCAACAAGTGCGACAGAGGCACCAGCGAGAAGGATGATGACAATAAAAAGAATTGTTTTGATGACGATTATTTTTTGACCTAACCCAACTGCCACTTCTTCGCTTAGACTAAGAATCGTTAACTGTTTTGCAAATAAGAGGGCAATTAGGATACTAATTGAAATAACAGGAACGATAATTTGTAATTGACTCCACGATGTTCCAATTACGCCTCCTGCAGTCCACATGGATACATCTTGTGAGATTTTGAAATAAATCCCGACTCCTTCTGAAATGGCGATTAAGAATGCAGAGACAGCAGCACCAGCTAGTACAATTCGAAGAGGAGAAAGTCCACCTTTTTTCATCATTCCAATTCCAAATACCATAATGGCTCCGACAGCTGCTCCGATAAAACAAGCAATCATCATATAAACATAGTTTGCAGAAGGGATAAAGGCAATTGTAATTGCCAAGGCAGCATTGGCACCACCAGTTAGTCCAAGTAATCCTGGGTCTGCAAGTGGGTTTCGGGTGATCCCTTGCATAATTGCACCAGAAACAGCGAGTCCTGCCCCCACAAAAATTGCTGCAATTTCACGTGGCAAGCGGAGTTCACGGATGACGGAGATTTTTTCGCCACTTGCGTTAGAAGTAAGCGCCATCCATACATCCTTTACAGTAGTATCTGCCGCTCCAAATACCAACGCAATCATAAATATAATAAAGAACGCGATGATACTTAAAATGAACTTATATACAAAGGAAGTGGAACGTAGATTATCTTTTTTCATCAGTTTCACATCTTTTCTTTTTATAGAATAAACGAAGAGGAATCCTTATTTTAAGAATTCCTCTTTTTTGTATTATTTACCAAGAAAGCTTTTCTTAAAGAAATCTAATTGGAAATCTAATGTAAGTGGATCATTAAAGTAGAATTCTTTGTCATCTACTTCAAAAGCTTTATTGTTTTTTACTGCTGGAATGTTTTTATAAGATTCTGTTTCTTGGAATGAATTATCTAATTTATTGTTTGTACTTATAATCATATAATCTCCAGCGTACTCAGGAAGAACTTCGGCAGATAATGCAAAGTAACCATCTTTTGATGTTTTTTCTTTAACTTTTTCAGGCATTTTTAATTTCATTTCTTGATAAAGAATTTCTGTTCCATGGCCCCAGTTATCGCCGAGTACATAAAGTTGTTTGTCGAATTTGTTAAAAACAGAAACAGTTGTGTCTTCACCAATTTTTGCCTTAATATCTTTTCCTGCTGCTGCAGAACGTTTTTTGAAATCATCAATCCAAGCTTTTGCTTCTTTTTCTTTATTTAATAGTTTTCCGATTTCTAAGTGTTGTGTTAAGTAATCAACTTTTCCATATGTGTACGTTACAGTAGGAGCGATTTTCTTTAACTTATCGATGTTTTTAATGTTAGATAAACCAATAATTAAATCTGGATCTAGTTCAATAATTTTTTCAATATTTTCATCGGACACTTCTGCAACATCTTTTAACTCTTTTTCAAAACGTGGATTTATTTTAGACCATGAATCTACACCAACAAGATTTACGCCTAAAGACATTACGTCACCTGCGAATGAGGACAGGACAACAACGCGTTTTGGATTTGCGGGAACTTCAACTTTACCATTTTCAGATTGGTACGTAATCGTTCCTGATTTGTTTTCCTTTGCACTTGAATCGTTCTTCTTGTCTGTAGAGCCGTTACTACAAGCACTCATGACTAGCACGAATAGAACCGTGAGTGAAATGAATAGTTTTTTCATGTTGTATTCTCCTCTTAGAAAAGTTTATGTGATGCGTATGGCCGAATAATATGAGTGTTTTTTTTTCATTGTAAATCTCTCGTAGTCGTTTAGATCGTATACAATGAAATATCTATAATAGTGTAAGCTATATAAAAATTGTTAATAGTTTACAAAATGATAATGATTATCAATATAGATTCTTTAATAATATAATTTCATCTTTTCTATTGTCAATAGTTATTTTGATTGAAAATTAAAAAGAAAAAAGGTATATTTTACTGATAATGATAATCAATTAAAATGGTGGCTGAGGAGTGAACGCAAATGAATCAAGAGGAATTATTTGATGTAACCGTGATTGGAGGAGGTCCGGCAGGGCTTTACTCAGCGTTTTATAGTGGACTTAGAGAAATGAAAACGAAGATAATTGAATTTCAACCACAATTAGGTGGGAAAATACATGTATATCCAGAGAAAATGATTTGGGATATTGGAGGGCAGCCACCTATTACGGGAGCAAAATTAATTGATCAGCTTGTGGAGCAAGGGCTAACATTTCATCCAGAAGTAGTATTGAACGAAAAAGTAGCGTCAATCACTCGGAATCAAGAGGGGATTTTTGTGTTAACCACTTCCTCCGGCCAAAAACATTTTTCAAAAACAGTTATTGTAGCTATGGGAAGTGGAATATTAAAACCGCAAAAGCTAGAGATAGAAGGTGCGGAGCGATTTGAAGTATCAAATTTAAATTACACAGTGAAATCTTTAAAGCATTTCAAAGATAAAATAGTCATTGTTTCAGGTGGAGGAAATTCTGCAATAGATTGGGCAAACGAATTAGAGCCTATTGCGAAAAAAGTTTATTTAACATATAGAAAAGATGCTTTAGCAGGTCATGAAGCACAAGTAACACAACTGATGAATAGTTCAGCTGTTTGTTTTTTGAATACGTCGATTACAAAACTTATTGCGTGTGAAAATCATGAAGCGATTGAACGTGTTGAACTGACGAATCATGAAACAGGAGAAATTTCGTATGTATCAATTGATGAGGTAATCATTAATCATGGTTATGAACGTGATATGACATTATTGGAGAATAGTGAACTAGATATTGCAATAGCAGATCATTATTATATTGCAGGTAATTCTATTAGCGAATCTTCGATACCTGGACTTTACGCTGCTGGAGATATTTTAAAGTACGAAGGGAAAGTGCATTTAATAGCTGGTGCTTTCCAAGATGCGGCAAATGCTGTAAATAAAGCAAAACCATTTATCGAGCCAAATGCAAGTGATCATGCAATGGTTTCTTCAAATAATGAAATGTTTAAACAGCGTAACCGAGAACTCGTTAAGCAAATGATGAAATAAAAGAAGCATACATAGAAAAAGAGCATTCGTACAATAACGAATGCTCTTTTTTCTCTGTTTTAATCGCTTACAGCGGTAGACGAAAGTAAAATTATGGTATGATTTTGTTAGTTGTATTTAACTGGAAATAACAATAATTAGGAGGGGAAAAAATGCTACCAAAAAGTCTACAAATGGAATTAGATAATATTATAAAAGAGTACGGTCTTGAGGAAATAAAAGCTCAGCTTAACAAACATGCTGAAGCGAGTATTGAGCTTGTGCTAGGAGAACAAGAGAATTATGAAAAAATCGGTAACAGTAGAATTGCAGGATATCCAGATTTACCTTCTTCTATAGAATGGCCTTGTGATGAAGATGGGGAATATTGGACGTTTATTGCACAAATCAATTTGTCTGAACTTCCGCGAAATGTAGTAAATGAGCTACCTCAAGAAGGCATATTGTATTTCTTTTTAGGGTTAGATGAACCTGCTTACGATGTTGATCATAAAATTTTTTATTACAATGGTGATTTTAATGACCTACAAAAAACTCTTCCGCCAGAAGGTAAAGAAGAGATTGATTTTGAAAATAGAGATTTTATATCGCATCAAATTTCCTTTATAGCGAAGGTACATATACCATCTGAAAGTGAACTTGAAGAAATCCTATTAGAAGATTACGAAGATGTATACGAAATTTTATGTTATCATACTGATCGACTATGGGGGAATAGTGATACATACGCGGGTGATCCGAAAGAAGATGCTTATTTCTGTCGCAATGGATTAGAGAATTTGTTATTTCATTCTTACATGAAAGAAGAAGACCTTTTGAAAAAGATAGATAAAGTGGTTGCTGAAGGTAAAAAAGAATATGCAAAAACATTGGGAACTTGTGTGTTGCCACAATTAAGAGAATACAATTCTAATAAAGAAATGCATAAAAAGGGTATTGAGAATTGGCATTCCCTTTTAAAAATAGGTTCTATAGATGAAGTAGGTATGTGTTGGTGGGATGCTGGAGATCTAGAATTCTTAATTGATACAAATGATTTAAAGAACAAGAATTTTTCTAATACATATGCTCATATTTGTACTAGTTAACCGGAATAAAGTTATCCGTAGTAAAAAAACAAGTAGAATGAACTTATGGAAGATAGTTCAATATCTTTCGTGATATATACAAACACCCAGTCACTTTTCTATTTTTAATAAGTAGAGAAGTAGGCTGGGTGTTTGCGTTTTGAATCCTTGTTTTATCATTTTTATTACACCAGTTTCTTAAGTTCACGTCTTTTTGATGTATTCTCGAAAGAAGAGAATACATCAAAAAGACGTGAACCTTTCATTTGTAAATATCCCCAGAGTCCATGTAGCTTGTTCTGAGTAAGTTGTGCCATTCAACAAATCATGCAGTTCCTTTTTCGCGGTAATTAGGAAATTGCTCATTTTGTATAGAAGCAATATATTGTTTCCCATGTCTTCTAGCGACTGCTTCTAGCATGTTACGTACACGTTTTGTAAGGTATCCTTGGTTTTGCAACGCTTCACAGTATGCGTCATAGTAAGTGTATTTCGCCCACAGAAAGTCATTCTGTTGGAATAAGAAATGGTTTGCGTACCATTCTCCAATTGTGTTGTAGCTAACATCTTCATTTGTATTCTCTGTTTGCTGAATAATACGATTCGGCAGAGCTTGAGATAACTTAGAAGCAGTGTGTTTTGTTTCAGCCTGTAAAGATTGTTCTAATGTTGTAAGAATGTGATGTGTATTCATTTTTAACTCCCCTTTGTATGAATGATGATTGTTATCTGTTTTTAGGCTCACTATATTATTATACAATATCTGGTATGCTATCACCTGCATTTTGATCTGTATTTACAAAAACTTTTTATTTCATTTACAAAACTAAGTTATAATAAAGTACGATGAATCATGTGGAAATAATAAAAAATAATAAAGGAATGACTCCATTGTATATAACGATAAAAGAAGCAGCGGAATATTTAAATCTTCCGGAATCTTATATTGAAGAATTAGTTCAGCAAAAGCGTATTCGAGCTTTGTATGACGGTGAGCAATATTTGCTTAATAAAGAACAATTCAATACGCACTTAGAGCAAATGGAAAAATATAAGCAGTTAGTGGAAGAAATCTTAAATGAACCAATTCCAGAGGATATGGATGTGAAAGACGAGGACTAGATCATTTTGTATTCCAAATGTTATATGGTGTCATTTTTAAATACCGTTTTAAGATGTATAGGATAAACATCTCGAAACGGTATTTTTTTATGATGAAATAATCAACTTGAGTGAATGAGTAGGGGGCTAATATTATGCTAGGTATTGAAGAGAGCCCTGCTATATAAATACAAATTAAAAAACCGACATAAAACCCTTCTTTTTAGGTGGGAGAGAGTATCCGACCATGCATAGAAGCGGTCAGATCCTTTTCCTGCCCAGACATAGTGAAAACAAAGAGAGAAAACGAGTGCAGGTCACCTTTTGTTATCCATAGCCGCGGCTTATATGTTGAAAAATCAAAATGGATTTATATAGTTAGAGAATGCACGTACTTTATGAGAGTAGCTGTATAATATAAGGTTTTTAATATGTTTAGACAGATGCATGTTGTTCTGAAAGCAATTTCATAAGTATAATTTATAGCACTAGCAAGTGAAATGTAATATGCTGTTGCACCGCTTAAAAGGAGTATTCATATGAATAAGTTTCAAAGTTTGATTTAAGAAGAAAAGGAAGCTTTAAAGGTATTTTTAATATTATTTTATTTTATATTTTTGTTGTATGACATTATATATTATTTTATATATCCTGCAATGAACATAAATGAAGCACAGGTCGGATGGCCAGAAGGTGGATTGGGAATTGGAGTATATATTTTTGTAGGTTCATTACTCCCAATTTCAATTTATCTCCAAAAAAGGGATCATACTTATTTTGTGAAATATTTATTTTTTATTGGGTATATGCTAATTGATTTGATTAATAATTTAATGATTTATTTACGTACGGATCGAGTATTTGAAAATGGAAACATAGTAGAGATATTTTTCATACTTTTTGCACCAGTCTTTGCAAATAGAAAATACTTTTGTTTAGTCTCTTTTGGTGCGATTGGCAAGTATGTTTTCTTTGCTTTATTATTATGGGATTTAAAAGTAGTCATTCCTCTTGTGCTATGCATCTTTTTTTTCATTATTTCACGTTCTTTATTAAAGAGATTCCAATCGTATGTTAGCACAGTGGTGAAAGCATTAACGAATATAAAACAAACTGAAAACCTGGTATTGATCGGAAAAATATCTACAGCAATTGGGCATGAAATTCGAAACCCATTAACCGCTTTAAAAGGATTTACTCAAATTCAAAAAGACCGTAATCCTACTGATGTTGTTAGCTATGACATTATGTTACAAGAAATTGAGAGGATTAATGGAATTGTTAGTGAGTTAATGTTATTTGGAAAGCCAAAACCAATAACGTATCAATTGTGTGATATGCAAAAGATTTTGTTATATGTTGTTCAATTGATGGAAAGTTATGCAATGCAATATGCTGTGAATATTCATATACAAACAGATGAGCCTTTACCTCATATAAACGGTGATGAAAAACAATTAAAGCAAGTCCTATTAAATCTTATGAAAAATGGAATCGAATCTATGATGAATGGCGGAAATTTAAACGTTCATGCGTATAAAACTGGTGAAGGACACCTTTGTATTTGTATTCAAGACGAAGGGTGCGGTATGGATAGAGAGAAAATAAAGAAAATTGGTGAAGCGTTTTACACGACAAAGGAGAATGGAACAGGTCTTGGTTTAATGATTACATATAAAATTATTGAAGAACACCAAGGGGATATAAAAATTGAAAGTAATGTGGGCGTAGGAACAAAAGTTGAAATAATCTTACCGATTATATAATATATGAGAACAAGAGCACTTTGTCAGAAAAGTGCTCTTGTTGTGTAAATATAAACATTTTATAAAAGGTTCAAGAAGGCTTTTTTTTATAAAACACTTCGTTTATAATGGAGGAAAATATCGACATGTAGCATATAGCTAATGTACCGGTTTCAATTATTTAGATTTAAATAAAATTTGATTTTAAGTGAAAAAAGAGATGCGCACGCATCCTTTTTCTATGCTGATATTATGAAAGAGGTGGTATGGATGGAGTTAACATTATGGTCAAATGTATGTTTACACACGATTCAATTTCAAAAAGATGAAAAGAATTATATTGTAAAAGATACAGTTACAGGAGAAGCTTATAAAATGCCGCCGCTTTGTATTGATGCACTTGCGATGATGCGTGACGGGTTTTTACTAGGAGAAATTGAAGAAAAGTTAAAGGAAGAGTACCCAGAAGAAAAAGTGAATATTCTCGAATTTACGAGACAACTGTTAGAATTAGAGCTTGTTGGGATGATTGATGGGGAAGAAATTATTTGTACAAAAAAGAAAGACAAAGATTATCTTTCTTGGATCCGTCCTCGAATTGGACAGTTATTCTTGAACTGGAATAGAAAATATCGAGGCAGAGATCAATAATGGTCTCTGCTTTTTTGTGATGAACTAAAAGATAACAGCAAATGCTCTCGCGAAAGCACCATCACTATTTTTAATTTTTAGAGGTGCTGCGGAAAAGAAGAAACGCTGCTTTCCAATCGCATCTAAATTTGTTAAGTTTTCGATTAAGTAAATATCATTACCTAATAAAATATGATGGATAGGTGATGTTTCCGTTGTGACTTCATCTGGTGAAATGAAATCTAATCCAACAGATTTCACTTGTAATCGCACTAATTCTTCAGCAAGCTCTTCAGAGAGAGAGAATGCTTCTTCTGCATAAGCTTCTGTATTCCATTTTTTTGAGAGATTGGAATGGAAAATCACAATATCTCCTTCTTTCACTTCAACATCACGTAACACTTCTTTTGATAATTTTCTTTCTTGCACATGTGTTACATCAATGAGAATGGCTTCGCCTACAAACTGATCAAGCGGTAGTTGATCGATTGTTGTTGCTCCTGAAATAAAATGAGCGGGTGCATCACAATGTGTACCGACATGAACAACTGAATGAAAATCTGTTACTTGAAACCCGGTTTCTTCCACGCTTGTAATCGGTTCTAGATGAATCGGTGGTGTTCCAGGAAATTGAGACATATTATTTTCAAATGTTTGTGATAAATCGATAACTTTCATACTTGTATTCCTCCATTCGTGTTAGGTAAAAATAAAAAGCCCTTCTTTCAACCGAGAAAGAAGGGCTTTACATACAGTTATGTAAATTCATGTGTTATCTTCCAAAATGCAATGCATTTTGCAGGATTTAGCACCTGTTCAGTTTGTATAAACTGAGGTTGCCGGGCTTCAAAGGGCCAGTCCCTCTGCCTCTCTCGATAAGAAGTTTTATTAAGTTTTAAAATTAAGAATTTTCGTTATTTTGATTGTAATTCATTTCCTTTTCTATTGCAAGACGAAAAAAATAGGTGTTCACCCAATTGACGGGTGATGCATATTGTAGCTTATGTAAGTAAACTTCTGCAAAGGAGTGAGTGCAGTGACAGGGAGAATTTTAAATTATTATGCTGGTGGTAACACAGCGAGAGGTTTTTATAGCTTATATGAGGAAAATTTAATTGGGCTTGAAAGATTATTCATTTTAAAAGGCGGACCAGGAACAGGGAAATCATCACTGATGAAAGCGATTGGCCGCGAATGGGCTGAAAGAGGATATGATATTGAACTGCTACATTGTTCGTCTGATAATAACTCGATTGATGGTGTGATTATTCCAAAATTAAAAGTAGGGATTGTAGATGGCACCGCACCGCATGTTATTGAGCCGAAAGTGCCTGGCGTTGTGGAAGAATACGTAAACCTAGGAGTTGCTTGGGATTCAGAGCACTTGCGAAAGTATAAAAATGAAATTACACGTTATGTATCAGAAGCAAGTGGTGCGTTCCAATCTGCGTATGCATGTTTTCAAGAAGCGTTAGCAGTTCATGATGATTGGGAGAAAATTTATATTGATAATATTAATTTTCAAAAGGCGAATGAACTAACAGAAGAGCTCATTCAAAAACTGTTCACGGATAAACAAGGGAAACATGCGATTGTGAAACATCGTTTCTTAGGAGCTGCAACGCCAAAGGGTGCGGTTGATTTTGTTCCAAATTTAACAGAAGGTCTTCCGAATCGTTATTTTATAAAAGGGCGTCCTGGTTCTGGAAAATCAACGATGTTAAAAAAAATAGCAGTCGCAGCCGAAGAAAAAGGTTTTGATGTTGAGGTATATCATTGTGGATTTGATCCAAATAGCCTTGATATGATTATTGTAAGAGAATTAGGGTTTGCCATCTTTGATAGTACAGCACCGCATGAATATTTTCCGGTGCGAGAAGGCGATGAGATTATTGATATGTATGATCTTATTGTTACTCCAGGAACCGATGAAAAATACGCTACGGAAATTCGTGATGTTTCCATTCAATACAAAACCAAAATGAATGAAGCAATGTCTTTCTTAGCGAAAGCCAAAGCAGTGCGAGATAAATTAGAGCGCATCTATATTGCTGCGATGGATTTTACAAAGGTAGATGCTTATAAAAAAGAAATACAGAGCGAGTTTGAGCGAATTGCCAAGCTTGTTGCTCAAGGGCAGAAATAACGATAGCTGGACCACTTTTAAAAGGTGGTCCATTTTGTATATATATCCATTTTGATTTTTCGACATATAAGCCGCGGCTATGGATAACAAAAGGTGACCTGCACTCGTTTTCTCTCTTTGTTTTCACTATGTCTGGGCAGGAAAAGGATCTGACCGCTTCTATGCATGAACGGATGCTCTCTCCTACCTAAAAAGAAGTATTTTATGTCGGTTTTTTAATTTGTATTTATATAGAAAGCTGGATTCGGATTAGAATTGCTATAATCTTATATGGTATATTTTTCTAGAGAAGAAACGATAGGAAATATAGTTTTCAACATAATGAAGGAATTCTATTATTTTTGTCGAATTTCCGGGGAAATGATCAGAAAATGAGAGTGATACATATGAAAGAGAAAATTCAATTTGAACTACAGAGAATCGAGAAAGAGAACAACGTAAAAATCCTATTTGCAGTTGAATCAGGAAGCAGGGCATGGGGATTCCCATCGAAAGATAGTGATTATGATGTTCGTTTTGTATATATTCATCCAGTAGATTGGTATTTATCGATAAATGAAAAACGTGATGTCATTGAATACCCAATTAATGATGCTTTAGATATAAGTGGCTGGGATATTAGAAAAGCACTGCGGTTATT
The DNA here is from genome assembly GCF_030292155.1 of Bacillus sp. DX3.1. Classification (NCBI taxonomy): domain Bacteria; kingdom Bacillati; phylum Bacillota; class Bacilli; order Caryophanales; family Bacillaceae; genus Bacillus; species Bacillus sp. DX3.1. The sequence continues at coordinate 444,462 of NZ_CP128153.1, forward strand.
TGCAAAATCAAATCCAGCGCTATTAGAGTGGATTCGTTCCCCAATTTTTTATTCCAAGCAATCTGACTTTCCAGACCGCTTACAGAAGATGAGCGAAAATGATTTTGATCCAAAAGCAACGATTTATCACTACTTACATATGGCATCAAAAAATTATCGTGAATTTTTACAAGGTGAGAGAGTCAAATTGAAAAAATACTTCTACGTACTGCGTCCGATTTTAGCTTGTAAGTGGTTAGAAGAGAAAGGGGCATTGCCACCGGTGGAGTTTGAGCGGTTGATAACTGAACTAACATTGGATTCAATAATCGTAAGTGAAATTGAAGATTTACTAGTAAAGAAAAAAGCGGGTGTTGAGCTGGATGTTGGACCGGAAATTGCGGTATTAAATGAATTTTTAGAAGGGCAGATTGCGTATTATCAGGAGTATGTGAAAGGGATTGAAAAAGGGACGGGGATAGGTGTTGAGAAGTTAGATGTGTTGTTTCGGGATATGTTATTTGAAATAGAAAAAGAGCACCGATAATTTGGTGCTCTTTTTCTATTAGCTGATTTTCCTTTGTTTGTTAGGTATAAAGAAAACAGCAATGGATACAAGGAGTCCAGCGATTGCACCGATGCGTCCAAGACCAAGTCCCCATCCTAGCGATGTAGCACGAGCATGCGAAGGAAAGTATTGTGTTACATATGCATTTAATATTTGAGTGATTCCAACTGAGCCAATACCAGTTAGTCCAATTAATACATAAATAATGGGATGAAATGCATAATAAAGTAACTGTTTCAATTACATAGTTAAGTTTATTTTATAGGAAGTTAATTTCCGTCAACCCGTTTCAACGGTTCATCCGCTGGCCCCTCAATCACATCGCCATCAATCGAAAATCTTGATCCATGACAAGGACAATCCCACGTGCAATCACCGCTATTCCATTCCACCTCACAGCCAAGATGCGTACAAGTCGTGTCGACGATGTGTAGTTTTCCATCATCATCTTTATAAGCACCAGCACGCTTTCCATGTACTCTTACAACGGCACCTTCGCCATTTTCTAGGTCTTCTGGTTTGCGAAGAGCAAATTCTAATTTGCCTTCAATCAAATGTTTCGCGACATCTAGGTTTTGAGAAACAAATGTTTTAATATCTGGATCTGCATGGAATCGTGACGGAGCAAATAGTTCTTTGTAAGGGCTATCTACTTTTGTAATGGAAGCTTTCAGTAGTAGTGCTGCTGCTGTTCCAGTTGTCATGCCCCATTTTCGGTAACCTGTTGCGACGAATATGTTTGGGTTGTTTTCATTGATATGGCCGATGTAAGGAAGTTTATCTAGTGTGATTAAGTCCTGTGTTGACCATCTGTAAGGAATTTCATCTATCCCAAGCGTGTCTTCTGCAAAAGAGTGCAGCGCTTCATAGTGCAGCATTGTGTTAATTCCTTGCCCCGTTTTATGACTTTCTCCGCCAATAAGAATGAGTTTTTCTCCATCTACTGTTGTGTAGCGTACGGAACGCTTTGGATTATCAATGTTTAAGTACATGCCTCCGGGATAGTCTTGTTTTGCTTTTATTGCGAGAACATAGGAGCGTTCGGCATATATTCTCGCAAAGAAAAAGCTGTTTGCATCATAAAATGGGAAATGTGAACAAGAGACTATATACCCACACGTGATACGATGACCATCTTTTGTAATAACTTGTGGATAAAATCCTTTCTCTACATCGATCGCGGTTGTTTGCTCATAGATAATTCCACCAGCTTCAATAAATTGCTCTACAAGACTTTTTAAATAGCGAAGTGGATGGAATTGTGCTTGTTTTTTCATCACAAGTGCTGCTTGAATTGGGACCGGAAGGGGAATAGATTCGACGTATTCACAAGGGATATTTAGTTTTTTATAAGCTTCGTATTCTTTTGTTAACTTTCGAAGGTTCTCTGTATCATTTGTATATAAGTAGGCATCTTCTTCGGTGAAGTCACAATCAATGTTATGAGTTTGCACAGTTTTTTTTATAAATTGCAGTGCTTTGTCGTTTGCTTCATAGTATAAACGGGCCTTATCGGTTCCAAAGTGATTCATAAGCTCATCATAAATGAGATCGTGTTGCGCTGTAATTTTTGCGGTTGTATGTCCCGTTGTTCCATTCAAAATGTTTCCAGAGTCAATTAAAGTAACTTTCATACCTTCTTTTGCAAGCAAATAAGCGGTAGTAATTCCTGTAATGCCTCCGCCGATAATCGCAACTTCTGTTCTTATATTTTCTGATAGCTTAGGAAAAGTAGGCAGTGTAGTAGAATCTCGCCAGTACGGTTCCGGGAATTGGGGAAATGAATGTGTTTCCATAAGTATAGTCCTCCTAGTTTAGATCAATGTATTACTTAATTTTTCCAATTGCTATAGAATTTATGTACATCATTCTTAGTTCAGGAGAAGGAATGGATTTGATTTGCATAGAAGCGGTCACCTTTTGTTATCCATATAGCCGCGGCTATATGTCGAAAAATCAAAATGTTATATAAATATTTTTTCAAACAGAAAAACTATTTTAATATAATAAAAAAATGTGTGTATTTTACGAATGCATTTTGGGAATATTCAATTTTATAAAGCGGAATTCATATTCATATATAAGATATTCTTAAGTAAAGGTGGCTTCATTATATGTGTGATTATTTATATATATAATGGGTAGATGCCTATAAAATCTACGTTTTTCCTTTGGTGGAATACAAAGTAATTATAAAAATATAACCACATTTTATTACTAGGTCATAAAAGCTATTGACAATATGGAAAGTCTATTGATATGATTCATCATGTGGAAAGGTTGATAAAGAGTAAAAAGAGAAATGTTTTTCATTGATAATAAAAGCAAAAATGAGTGACAATAGAGTGAGTATGATTTACTTATTATAAATGCTTTTTGTAAGTACGTAGTGTTATCAATCTGGAAACAAGAATTGATTTATGCAAGTTGCGTAAGCGCGGCATAAGAAAGGGGCAAAAGGATGAAGGAGCTTCATACGTTTGGATGGTATGCAGCACGTGTAACGCCGCATTTGCCAAAAAAAGCATTTAAACCAGTTCCAACCCGTCTGTTTGGTGGACTGGCTTATTTACTTGTGGCGGTAGCTGGATTAGTAACGATTGGTTTATTTGATTTGAATGTGTGGGCAAATCTCGGGATTGCAATTGTTCTTGGGTTATGCTTTGCTTCACTTGGATTTTTAGGACATGAAATTTTGCATGGTACAGTTGTGAGAAAGGCTTGGCTTCGCGACTTTTTGGGAGCGATTGCATTTATGCCGTTGTCTACTGGTCCAAAATTGTGGAGAAAGTGGCATAATGCGACTCACCATGTGCATACGCAACATGAAGAGAACGATCCTGATGCTTGGCCGACGTTTGAAAAGTTAAAGAAAAGTAAATTTTTGAGCTGGGTATATCATTTGCCATTGCATGTGCGTTCTTTCTTTAGTTTTCTGTCGCTAACAATTCAATTTACATTGCATTCAACTCGGATGTTCTTTCATTTTATAAAAGAATTTAAGTCATCGAATCAAAAATCCGTATGGCTTCAGCTTCTTTTGCCGTGGACAGTGTGGATTAGTTTACTATTTATTATGGGTCCTGGGAAGTGGTTTTTTGCCTATATCATTCCATTATTTATCGCAAACTTTATCGTAATGGGATATATTGCAACAAATCATCGCTTAAATCCAATCGTTCCTGTGAATGATCCACTAGCTAACTGTTTGTCTGTAACAGTGCCGCGCTGGGTTGACGTTTTGCATTTCAATTTCTCATATCATACAGAACATCATTTGTTCCCTGCTATGAGTTCAAAATATTATCCGTTAGTAAAAGAGAAGATTAAAGAAATGTGGCCGGAGCGTTATCATGAAATGCCAATGACGAAAGCAATGGTAGCGCTTTGGAACACGCCTCGTGTGTACTATCAAGATAGTGAATTAATTGATCCTCATAGAGAGCATTTCTACGGTTCTTTAGGGCATGGGTTAGACCCTGAAAATATTTCCTATCGTCAGGAACACATTGAAGAACAGGAAGCTGTTAAAAAAGTGAATCAATGATTACTGAATAATAGTATAGAAACCCTATAAAAATAAAACGCAAGCTACAGAAAAAGTAGCTTGCGTTTTATTTTTATCCCGCTATTTGTGGGCAGTAATACCTTCACCTCAAAGTTCAGCAAAAAACAAAGAAGTTAGGTGGGGGATAAACTGCCCGTAAAAGCCCGATTGGTGAGGGCTAATAATCAGTGGGGGATGAAGAAAACCCCCGCTGATTAAAGTTTCACTTTATAAAGAAACTGCTTTTTCTTTCTTCGTATTGACTTGCGTAGAATTATTTTGTTTACGCTGTAGTCGTTTTTCTAATTGATTTACGAGATAAGTAAACAAAAGTACGAGCACAAGGTAATAGGTACCGACAACAATATACGTTTCTAATTGCTGAAAGTTAGCTGCAGCTATAGATAAACCAGAGCCCCATAACTCAGACATTCCTACGTATGCGACAAGTGAGGAATCTTTTAAACCAATAATAAATTGATTGCCAAGCGGTGGGATAGAAAAGCGTAAAGCTTGTGGCAAAATGATACGACGCATAGCGAGTGGATAAGACATTCCTAAAGAACGGGCTGCTTCTAATTGCCCTCGGTCAACTGATTGAATGGAGCCACGAAAAATTTCTGTAATATATGCACCGTTATGAATCGCTAAAGCGATTGCACCTGCCCAAAATGGGGAGAAGACGATAACAGATGTAATACCAAAGTAAAGAATAGCGATTTGAACAATAAGTGGTGTGCCACGGATAACCGCAATATATACATTTGCAATACTATTTAGCACTTTATTATTGGAAATGCGAAAGAAGGCAAATAGGAGTCCAATTAATGAACCAAGTAGCAGTGAAGTTAATGTTAATTGCAGTGTAATGACAACTGCTTTTAGAAATGTTGGATACGTAGATACGAAAATTTCAATCATTAGGGTCACCTCAATTTAAATAAATTGTATTTTAGTAAATAGATGCAAATGCCCCACGGGTCAGGTGGGGCATAGCTTATGGATTAAACATAGATCATTCTTTTTAAGGATAATAAAGGCTAAGTGATATAAGCACTTTCAAGTTATGAAAAGGATTGCGTTACTTTATTTCGTCTTAGCTTCTTCTCCAAGAATATTACGACCAAACCATTTTTTACTAATTTTTTCATATGTGCCATCTTTAATGATTTCATCTAATGCTTTGTTAACTTTCTTCACCATTTCTTTATCATCTTTGTGAACTGCAATACCCATTTCATCAAGGTTCAACGGTTTGCCAGCTTCTTTTATATTGGATTTTCCCTCTTTTATCATGCGAAGACCTACCATTTGATCGGTAATAACAGCATCTACACGACCTGGCTCTAAGTCCATAAGAGCCGTAATATCACTGTCGTATTCTGTGATTTGATCTGTATGCTTTTCAACAAGTGCTTTAAATGTGCTTGCTTTTACAACACCAATTTTTTTCCCTTTTAGATCTTCTGCTGAAGAGATAGCATTGTTCTTTTTAGCAACGAAAATTTGGGCGCCAGAGCGATAATATGGATTCGTAAAGTTAACGGCTTTCAAGCGATCTTCTGTAATTGCCATACTTCCTAAAATCACATCATATTTTTTTGCTTTCAGTCCTTGAATTAATGTTTCCCAAGGATTTGTAACAGGAACAGGTTTCATGCCCATTTTTTTGGCAAGTGCTTCACCGATTTCAACATCAAAACCGACGAGTTTTCCGTCATTTTCTTTATAATTAAAAGGTTTATATAAACCACTCATTGCATAGCGAAATTCTTTCTCTCCACTTGTCGAAGTTGAGCTACTTTCCTTACTACAGGCTCCAAGTATTAAAGATGTACATAACGTAATCGCTGCAAAAACAGTAAACATTTTCTTTTTCATAAAACCCCTCCTTTATATTTATCCTGCACATACGGGCAGTAAGGCCGTATTTTCAAGATGCTATGGAAAAGTTTCTATGGGTGGGGAGGCTAATCTGCCCGTAAGCGTTTAAATCGTTAAACTGACCATCAGCGTCGAATGAAGAACCTTGTTAATGGAAGTTGCGTTTTATAAAATGTTTCGTAAAAACTGTTTTGCTCGTTCATTTGATGGTGCTGAAAAAAATTGTTCTGGTGCTGCATCTTCCACAATTTGTCCATCATCCATAAAGATGACTCGATCTGCTACATCTCGTGCAAAGTTCATTTCATGCGTAACAATTACCATTGTCATTCCTTCTTGAGCTAGTTCTTTCATAACTTGTAGTACTTCTCCAACAAGTTCGGGGTCAAGAGCCGATGTAGGCTCGTCGAACAGCATAATTTTTGGATTCATCGCAAGTGCTCTTGCGATTGCGACACGTTGTTTTTGACCACCAGATAAAAGGTGTGGCGTTACGTTCGCTTTGTCTTGCAAGCCGACTTTTTCTAATAAGTCATTTCCAATTTCTTGAGCTTTTGTTTTTTCTAGCTTCTTAACGTGAATAGGTGCTTCTATGATGTTTTCTAATGAGGTCATATGAGGAAAGAGGTTAAAGTGCTGAAATACCATTCCAACATTTTCGCGGACTGTATTTAAGTTTGTATGCTTTGGATCAATTCGCTTTCCCTGTAAGTGTATTTCACCTTCATCGTACATTTCTAAAAAATTGAGACAGCGGAGTAAAGTACTTTTCCCTGAACCGCTGGCACCGATTAAAACAACAACTTCTTTTTCCTTTACTTCTAAATTGACGCCTTTTAATACGTCTAGTGAGCCAAATGATTTTACTAGATTTTGAACTTGAATCATACCAATCCTCCAGTCAAAATTGTATTTTACAAATGTTGCCCCTTATTTTTGTTATTAGTCATAAAACGGCAAAACCCTTTATTTTTTGCGAAAAAACATTGTTTAGATGCAGAGGATACTAGAAAGGTTGGCCCATTTTTTACTATATAAATCCATTTTGATTTTTTGACATATAGCCGGGGCTATAGATAACAAAAGGTGATCTGCACTCGTTTTCTCTCTTTGTTTTCACTATGTCTGGGCAGGAAAAGGATTTGACCGCTTCTATGCATGGCCGGATGCTCTCTCCTACCTAAAAAGAAGGGTTTTCTGTCGGTTTTTTAATTTGTATTTATCTTAAATGATTGATGTTTGAATACATTTGTGATCTGTATAGGAGAGAATATTTCATGGATTACAGATGAATTTGTTATAAAAAATATTTAAAACTATGAACGTTTCCGTAACATTTGTCTTCGTATCTTTTATATGAAAATTATAGCAAGATATAATAAAGTTATAATATTTGAAAGGGTGTCTTTTATGAAAAAGGAGAAAAGACAACAGTTAATTAAACAATTGGTGAGAGAGTATGAAATAGATACACAAGAGAAATTGGTAGAGTTGTTAGAGGAGCAAGGGGTATTAGTTACACAAGCAACTATTTCTCGAGATATTCATGAATTGAATTTAATAAAGGCAACCTCTTCAACAGGGGTAGTAACATATAAGATTTTTACAGAAGATAGTCTACAAGTCGATATGCAGTTAAAGAAAAAGTTAAGAGAAGTTGTTGTAAAGATCGATTATATAGATCAACTAACTATTATTAAAACAATGCCAGGTAATGCTCATGTGATTGGTGCTTTATTAGATTCTTTAAACTGGAAAGAAAAAATAGGGTGTATATGTGGAAATGATACATGTCTTGTGATTTCTCAATCAAAAGAAGATAGGGAAATTTTAGAAGGTAGAATAAAGTTGATTATGTAAATGAAAAGACTGTTTCTAATTATAATTAGAAACAGTCTTTTTTATCCCGCTATTCGCGGACAGTAATACCCTCACCTCAAATTTCTGCAGAAAGCAAAGAAGTTAGGTGGGGGATAAACTGCCCATAAAAGCCCGATTGGTAAGGGCTGATAATCAGCGGGGGATAAAGAAAACCCCCACTAATTAAAGTTTCACTTTATAAAGAATATATATGTATCCATTTTGATTTTTCGACATATAAGCCGCGGCTATGGATAACAAAAGGTGACCTGCACTCGTTTTCTCTCTTTGTTTTCACTTCGCATGGGGCAGGAAAAGGATCTGACCGCTTCTATGCATGGCCGGATGCTCTCTCCCACCTAAAAAGAAGGGGTTTATGTCGGTTTTTTAATTTGTATTTATATAGAATTTTAATATAAAATAGTAAACCAATATGCATTTAATATACGTAATATACGGCTGTTCTTTCATTTATGAGATGAAAGAACTTATAAAAATACGAACATATATATATTAAAAAAATAACTTGTGAAATATTTCACTTTGAAATGTTAGCGTTTTCACGGAGGTGTATGTACATACCGTTTATTATGTAATTGTAAGGCAGCAAACAAATTTAAAAGGAGGTACAACAAATGAAACATCCGATACATGTTACTTCAGAAATTGGAGAGTTAGAAACGGTTTTACTAAAACGTCCTGGTAAAGAAGTTGAAAATTTAACACCAGAATTTTTACAGCAATTATTATTTGATGATATCCCATACTTACCAATTATTCAAAAAGAACATGATTATTTTGCACAAACGTTACGCAATCGAGGTGTTGAGGTTCTTTATTTGGAGAAACTAGCAGCTGAAGCGTTAGTTGACAAAAAGCTTCGGGAAGAATTTGTTGATCGTATTTTAGAAGAAGGGCAAGCAGATGTAAATGTTGCACACCAAACTTTAAAAGAATATTTACTTTCCTTTTCAAATGAAGAATTGATTCAAAAAATTATGGGTGGAGTGCGTAAAAACGAAATTGAAACCAGTAAGAAAACACACCTTTACGAATTGATGGAAGATCATTATCCATTCTATTTGGATCCAATGCCGAATTTATATTTTACTCGGGATCCAGCAGCGACAATTGGTGACGGATTAACTATTAACCAAATGAGAGAACCAGCACGTAGACGTGAATCATTATTTATGGAATATATTATTAAACATCATCCACGTTTTGCAAGTCATAATGTGCCGGTTTGGTTAGATCGTGACTATAAGTTTCCAATTGAAGGTGGCGACGAACTTATCTTAAATGATGAAACAATTGCGATTGGAGTATCCGCTCGTACTTCTGCCAAAGCAATCGAACGTTTAGCAAAAAATTTATTTAGTCGTCAAGATAAAATTAAGAAGGTACTAGCAATAGAGATTCCAAAATGTCGTGCGTTTATGCACTTAGATACAGTATTTACAATGGTTGATTATGACAAATTTACGATTCATCCAGCTATTCAAGGTCCAAAGGGAAATATGAATATTTATATTTTAGAAAAAGGACAGGATGAAGAGACTCTCAAAATTACACACCGGACATCTTTAACTGAGGCTTTAAAAGAAGTATTAGGTTTAAGTGAATTGGTACTCATTCCTTGCGGAGGAGGAGATGTTATTGCTTCTGCTCGTGAACAATGGAACGATGGGTCTAATACGTTAGCAATTGCACCGGGAGTAGTTGTTACATATGATCGCAATTATGTATCAAATTCTTTATTACGCGAGCAGGGTATAGAAGTTATCGAAATATTAAGCTCTGAAGTGTCTCGCGGTCGTGGGGGTCCACGTTGTATGAGTATGCCAATTGTTCGAAAAGATATTTAGTACAAATAATAGAGAAGGTAGGGATGAATTATGTTAATGACAAAACCAAACTTAAAAGGAAGAAGTTTTCTTGCAGAAAAAGATTTTACAGAAGAAGAGTTGTTATACTTTCTTGATTTAGCAGCAGAATTAAAAGAGAAAAAGAAAAATGGCATCCCACATCGTTATTTAGCCGGTAAAAATGTTGCGCTCTTATTTGAAAAAACTTCAACTCGTACACGCTGTGCATTTACGGTGGCATGTACGGATTTAGGTGCAAATCCTGAGTATCTAGGTAAAAATGACATTCAGCTAGGAAAGAAAGAGTCTGTTGAAGATACAGCAAAAGTTTTAGGACGTATGTTTGATGGTATTGAATTCCGGGGATTTGAGCATTCTACAGTGGAATCTCTAGCAAAACATTCTGGTGTACCAGTATGGAATGGCTTAACGGACATGTGGCATCCAACCCAAACACTTGCAGATCTGTTAACAATAAAAGAACATGTAGGACACTTGAAAAACGTCAAACTGGTTTACGTTGGAGACGGACGTAACAATGTTGCTAATAGCTTATTAGTTGGTGGAGCGATTGTTGGAATGGAAGTACGTATTTGTTCCCCAGAATCATTATTGCCAGCACAGGAAATAATTGATATAGCGAAAAAGTATAATGACCGCGTAATGGTAACAAGTAACATCGAAGAGGCTGTTGCAGGTGCAGACGTTATCTATACAGATGTATGGGTATCTATGGGGGAAGAAGATAAATTTGCTGAACGTATTGAACTTCTTCAGCCATATCAAGTAAACATGAAAATGCTTAGAAAAACCGGAAATGAAAATGTGATTTTCTTACATTGTTTACCTGCATTTCATAATGTAGAAACGATGTATGGAGAGGAAACATACAAGAGATATGGATTGAAAGAAATGGAAGTAAGCGATGAAGTATTCCGCAGTGAGCATTCAAAAGTATTTGATCAAGCAGAAAATAGAATGCATACAATTAAAGCGGTTATGGCAGCTACTTTAGGAAATATGGAATAAAGAAGGAGGAGAATCTTCCTTCTTTATTCTCCCTTATACCACATAATTCACTATTTTTATCTATTCCTATCTTATAAAAGAGAGGTGAGTGTAATGGGTGAAGAAAAGAAACTAGGACTGTTTACTTTAACGGCTCTTGTTGTTGGTTCCATGATAGGTGGTGGAGCATTTAACTTAGCCAGTGATATGGCAAGAGGTGCCGGTGCGGGTGCCGTTATTATTGGTTGGATTATAACAGGTATTGGTATGATCGCCCTTGGATTATCATTTCAAAACTTAACTGTTAAAAGACCAGATTTAGATGGTGGCATTTTTAGTTATGCAAAAGCAGGATTTGGTAATTTTATGGGCTTTAACAGTGCATGGGGATATTGGTTGTCCGCTTGGCTTGGAAACGTAGCTTACGGTACATTGTTATTTTCATCACTCGGTTATTTTTTTCCAATCTTTGAAGGTGGTCAAAATGTAGCTTCGATTATTGGAGCGAGTGTATTACTATGGTGTGTTCATATGCTAATTTTACGAGGTGTGCAATCAGCAGCACTTGTTAATTTAGTAACAACGATAGCAAAATTAGTCCCTGTTTTTGTGTTTATTATTGTAGGAATCTTTGCATTTCATATTGATATTTTCTTAGATGGATTTTGGGGACAAGGAGCTACTTTTTCCTGGGCATCAGTAGGGAGCCAAGTTAAGAGTACAATGCTTGTAACTCTTTGGGTATTTATCGGAGTAGAAGGTGCCGTTGTCCTATCAAGTCGTGCAAAAAGCCGAAGCGACGTTGGAAAAGCGACTGTCATTGGATTAATTGGTACTCTCATTATTTACATCTTACTTACATTATTATCTCTAGGCGTCATGCAGCAAGCTGATGTTGCTAATCTGAAAAACCCATCAATGGCATATATATTTGAAAGTGTTGTTGGGAAATGGGGAGCCATTTTTATTAACTTAGGTTTAGTTATTTCAGTATTAGGTGCCTGGTTAGGGTGGACTTTACTAGCATCTGAAATTCCGTATTTAGCTGCTAAAGACGGCGTATTTCCGAAATGGTTTGCGAAGGAAAATAAAAATAAAGCCCCTGTAAATTCTTTATGGTTAACAAACGGTTTAATTCAAGTCTTCTTGTTAACATTTGTTGTTTCAGATCAAGCATATAATTTTGCGTTTTCTCTTGCTTCCTCTGCCATTTTAATTCCGTATGCCTTTTCGGCATTCTATCAATTTAAGTATAGTCTACAATCTGAAGAAAAAGATCGAACAAAGAATATAGTAATTGGTTTGGTTGCGAGTATTTATGGAGTCTGGTTAGTTTATGCAGCTGGTTTAGATTATTTATTATTAACAATGACTTTATATGCACCAGGAATTTTCATCTTTTACAATGTTCAAAAACAAACGAATCCAAAAAAAATATTTACTCGTGTTGAACTTGCTTCCTCTATAGCCATTGGAGCTTTAGCATTTTTTGCGATTTATGGATTGATTACAGGTAATATTACTTTTTAAATAAACGGGATGCATTCTCGTATAAGATCTTGTAAACATGAAACCAATTGGAGGGATGAAGTATGAAACGGAGAAAAATCGTAGTTGCATTAGGAGGAAATGCGATACAATCTGGAAATCCTACTGCACAAGCGCAACAAGAAGCATTGGAAAAAACAGCGGAACAACTTGCTAAAATTATGGAAAATGATGTGGATATTGTTATTGCACATGGAAATGGTCCGCAAGTAGGCAACATTTTATTGCAACAAAAAGCAGCGGATACGGAAAAAACACCTGCAATGCCATTAGATACTTGTGGTGCAATGAGCCAAGGGATGATTGGGTATTGGATGGAAAATGCGATTGAAAAGGCTTTGAAAAAGCGTAAAATAAAAAAAGATGTTGCGACGGTTATAACACGCGTTATTGTAGATGAAAAGGATGAGGCATTCGAAAATCCAACAAAACCAATTGGGCCTTTTTATACAGAAGAGGAAGCAAGAAAGTTAATGGAAGAAACAAAAGCGGTATTTAAAGAAGATGCAGGACGTGGTTGGAGACGCGTTGTACCATCACCAATGCCTGTGAGTATTCATGAACATAAAGTAATTAATTCTTTAGTGGAGGATGGAAATATAGTAATTGCTGTTGGAGGTGGAGGAATTCCGGTTATTGAATCTGAAGAGGGATTAAAAGGAACTGAGGCTGTTATTGATAAGGATTTTGCTGCTCAAAAACTAGCTGAATTAGTAGATGCCGATACACTTGTTATCTTAACTGCAGTTGATCATGTTTATATAAACTTTAATAAAACAGATCAAAAGAAATTAGAGGCTGTTACAGTTGATGAATTAGTACAATATATACAGGATAATCAATTTGCTGCAGGAAGTATGCTCCCGAAAATTCAAGCTGCTATCAACTTTGCTAATACAGATCCAAAGCGAAAAACGATTATTACCTCACTAGAAAAAGTGTATGACGCATTAGAAGAAAATGCGGGTACTATTATTTCTAAGCAGGATGCATGTGTTTGCGTATAAAATACAACTCTTTCATCACTATTACCTTCTATATGTATAAAAAGAATGAAGTGATTTGCTTCATTCTTTTTGTGTATAAATTATTTTTATCCCGCATTAACGGGCAGTAATACCCCACCTCAAAGTTCGGCAGGAAGCAAAGAAGTTAGGTGGAGGATGAAGAAAACCTCCATTGATCAAAGTTCCACTTTATGTAATTAACGTTCATAAAGTATTCATGATAAACAAACAATTCGGAAATTAATTATGATAAAATAATTTTTGAAGGCGCTTTCTTTAAGTTTCACTCCGATATATAGAAAGAGGGAGTTTTATGAAAAGGCGAAACGTAGTTGAAGACTTGAAGCAATTTGAATTATTTGCTCATTTAACAGATAAAAAATTGAAGAGTCTAACAGAACTTATTTATTGGCGAACCTATAAAAAAGGTCAATTTTTATTTCTAGAAGGCGATTCAAGAGAACGAATTTACCTTATGTTAGATGGATTTGTAAAATTAGAACGAGTCAATCAAAGTGGAAATTTATTATATGAAGACTATGTAAAGCGATTTTCTATGTTTCCTTATAGCGGTATGTTTACAGATGAGGCATATAATTATACGGCTGTAGCAATGACAGACGTAGATGTATATTATATTCCTACTATTATTTTTGAAGACATGGTTAAATCAAGCCGAAAACAGCTTATATACACTGTTCACCAATTATCTTCTATGCTGAAAGCAAATGAAAGTCGTGTACAAAATATTACAATTCCAAATGCACAAGATCGTGTCATTCAGACGTTAAATTACTTAATGAACGATTTAGGAGAACAAGAGGGAGAAGAGATTGTAATTCCATGTCCATTCACAACAATTGAAATTTCTAAAATGTCTGGAACGTCTCGTGAAACAGTTAGTGGAGTGTTAAAACAATTAAAAAATGATAGTATAGTTACAATTCTCGGTAAAAAAATTACGATACATGATCCAACATATTTTGAGGAAGTCTCGATGTGAAAACTTCATAAAGGTATTGTTACAATGATCATAAAATTGATTGTGAATTCTTCTTTTCATATTTTATATATATAAATCCATTTTGATTTTTCGACATATACCCGCGGCTACGGATAACAAAAGGGGACCTGCACTCGTTTGCTCTCTTTGTTTTCATTTGGCATGGGGCATGGGGCAGGAAAAGGATCTGACCGCTTCTATGCATGAACGGATGCCCTCTCCCACCTAAAAAGAAGGGTGTTATGTCAGTTTTTTAATTTGTATTTATATAATTAAAGTTCTTTATATATTTATAAAGAACTTTTTTCATGTTATTTAATATAAAAAGATTGTATATTCCTGTACTGTTGGCTAAAATCGATAATAAAACAAAGGGGGAAGGAAAAGAGAATGATTCGGATTGAATATGATAGGTTAGTAGCCATTTCCTACAGTATAGGAGTATTACTATTAATAAAGATGCCAGGTGATAATGAGTCAATCGGAGAAAAGTTGTTCCAAACGTATAGTATTCCAGCAGATACGCATATTTATATGAATTATAAAATTTCTAATATATGGATTTTGTCGTTTGTATTACAGTTCACTTCTGTTCTATTTCTTGTGAAATGGCTGAAAACAAAGGATTCTAATTGGTTACAAAAAATAAATAAAATAAAAGTAACGACTGTGTGTGTAGTGATTATAGGAATGCCATTTTTTCTAAATAAAATGCTCCAAACTCTTGATAAAACATGGTATTACACAGGCAAAAAGGGGACAGAAGCAATCGAATACAAAAAAGAGGATAGTAAATGTACATTCGAGAAAAAGGGAGATAACATTGCGGGAAATTGTTTCATTACTTTAAAAAACTATCAAAATCATTCACAAGCATTACAGCTCGTTTTATATCAAGATGGAAATCAGAAAGTACAGAGTTATAAAGTACCGAAACCTGTATACTTACATCGACATGAAACAAAGAAATTTCAATTTCAAATTCCAGTTGTCTACGGAGAATCCAGATTAGAAAACAGGGCACCAAATATTAAATTACAGTTATTAAATGAAAAGCTTTAGGCTTAAAATTAGCTGATGAAAAAGTCAGTTTGTATAAACTGTAAAGAAGTTATATAGGAGAAATATTTACAAATGAAAAAGAAAATTGAACTTTAGTCATCCAAAATGTCCTTAGTAGTGAGACAAAATTGGATGACTTTTTATTTTATCCCGCTATTCGTGGGCAGTAAAACCCCCACCTCAAATGTCTGCAGAAAGAAAAGAAGTTAGGTGTGGGATAAACTGCCCGTAAAAGCCCGATTGGTTCAACTAATAATCAGTGGGACCACTGATTAAAGTTCCACTTTATGTAAGATTAACCAAACTTACACGTTATTAATAAAATAGGAGTATTATTTCTTAGCTGAAAGTAGATATTTAATAGGAGTAACAAAATTCTCGTTGCAAACTCCTCATATTTTGTTATGATAGTGTTACGAAAACGTTTGCATAAATTTTAAAGAATGCAAAAGGAGAGAACTATTATGAATAAAACATGGTGGAAAGAAGCAGTAGCTTATCAAATTTATCCGCGGAGCTTTATGGATTCTAATGGCGATGGTGTTGGAGATTTACAAGGCATTATTGCAAAGCTAGATTATTTAAAGGATTTAGGAATAGATGTAATTTGGATTTGCCCAATGTATAAATCGCCTAATGATGATAATGGCTATGATATTAGTGATTATCAAGATATTATGGACGAATTTGGTACGATGGCGGATTTTGATAAGTTATTGGATGAAGTGCATAAACGTGGCATGAAGTTAATTATTGATCTAGTTATTAACCATACAAGTGATGAACATCCTTGGTTTATTGAATCACGTTCTTCCAAAGACAATCCAAAGCGTGATTGGTATATTTGGCATGATGGTAAAGAAGGAAAAGAACCGAATAACTGGGAAAGTATTTTTAGTGGTTCTGCTTGGGAATACGATGAGGCGACAGAGCAATATTTCTTACATTTATTCTCACGTAAACAGCCGGATTTAAACTGGGAAAATAAAGAGGTTCGTGAGGCTTTATATGGCACTGTGAACTGGTGGTTAGATAAAGGAATTGATGGATTCCGTGTGGATGCAATTAGTCATATAAAAAAAGAAGAAGGGTTGCCTGATATGCCAAATCCAGAAGGGCTAAAATATGTACCTTCTTTTGATAAGCATATGAATGTAAACGGAATTCAACCTCTCTTAGAGGAGTTGAAAGAGAATACATTTTCAAAGTACGATATTATGACTGTTGGTGAAGCAAATGGTGTGAAGGTTGAAGATGCTGATCTTTGGGTTGGAGAAGAGAATGGTAAATTCAATATGGTATTCCAGTTTGAGCATTTAAGTTTATGGGATGCAGAAAAGAAAAAAGAACTTGATGTTGTGGAACTGAAAAAGGTATTAACAAAGTGGCAAAAAGGATTAGAAAATAAAGGATGGAACGCGCTGTATATTGAAAATCACGATAAGCCACGTATTGTCTCTACATGGGGTGATGATAAAAAGTATTGGCGTGAAAGTGCAACGGCTTTAGGGGCAATGTACTTCTTTATGCACGGGACGCCATTTATTTATCAAGGTCAAGAAATTGGAATGACAAACGTTCAGTTCCCAAATATTGAAGATTATGATGATGTTGCGATTAAGAACTTGTATCGT
Organism: Bacillus sp. DX3.1; assembly: GCF_030292155.1. Classification (NCBI taxonomy): domain Bacteria; kingdom Bacillati; phylum Bacillota; class Bacilli; order Caryophanales; family Bacillaceae; genus Bacillus; species Bacillus sp. DX3.1. The sequence continues at coordinate 461,430 of NZ_CP128153.1, forward strand.
CAAAAGATCGAAGAAGGTGTACCACATCAAGAAATGATGGAAATTATTTGGGCATCTTGTCGTGATAATTCACGTACACCGATGCAGTGGAATGGTGAAATGAATGCTGGTTTTACAACAGGTACTCCATGGTTTGGAATGAATCCAAATTATGAAGACATTAATGTTCAAAAGCAGCAAACAGAGCAAGATTCTATTTTAAATTTCTATAAAAAGATGATCGCATTGAAAAAAGAGCATGACATATTCACTTATGGTATGTATGACTTAATTTTAGAGGATGATCCGCAAATTTATGCGTATACGCGTACGTTAAATGATGAAAAAGTTGTTGTAATCAGTAATATATCGAAAGAAGAAGCTGTGTTTAATGAGGATACTTTCACTATAGAACGCAAACGTTTGCTTTTAAATAACTATGAAGTAGCAGAACATGATAATATTACTTCAATCGCGTTAAAACCTTATGAAACAAGGGTTTATCGTATTTCTTAATAAAAAAAGGATGCTCTCGTAGCATCTTTTTTTATAAAAATAATAAATTTGTATTGCAATGTGAAAACGCTTTTATTAAAATAGATTTATGAAAACGGTTGCGTAAAAAGAGATCGGTTTCAGAGTAAAAGAGAAATTATCATTTATATAATTAGGGAAGATAGAGTTAAAGGGAGGAAGAGACAGATGAAAATTACTTCATTTGATTTTTGGCAGAAGTTCGGGAAAGCGTTATTAGTAGTTGTAGCTGTTATGCCAGCTGCGGGTTTAATGATTTCCATTGGTAAACTCATTGGTATGTCTGCTGGTGATATGGCTTTTATCCATACAATTGCTAGAGTTATGGAAGATATCGGTTGGGCTATTATTACAAATCTTCATATTTTATTTGCAGTAGCAATTGGGGGATCTTGGGCGAAAGATCGTGCGGGCGGTGCATTCGCAGCGCTATTAGCATTCGTCTTAACAAACAGAATTACAGGAGCTATATTTGGCGTAAACGCTGAAATGTTAGTGGATTCAAAAGCGAAAGTTTCTTCTTTAGTAGCAGGGAATTTACTTGTAAAAGATTATTTCACTTCTGTGCTTGGTGCACCGGCATTAAACATGGGAGTATTCGTAGGAATTATTTCAGGTTTCTTAGGAGCTACATTATACAATAAATATTACAACTATAATAAATTACCACAAGCATTAGCATTCTTTAACGGAAAACGCTTCGTACCATTTGTAGTAATTGTCGGTTCTACAGTTATGGCAATTGTTTTATCGTTCGTATGGCCATTCATTCAAAGTGGATTAAATGAATTTGGTCGCTGGATTGCTGCTTCAAAAGATAGCGCACCAGTTGTTGCACCGTTTGTATACGGAACGCTAGAGCGTTTATTATTACCATTTGGATTACATCATATGTTAACGATTCCGATGAACTACACGGAACTTGGTGGCACGTACACGATGTTAACAGGTGCAAAGGCTGGTCAAATCGTCGCAGGGCAAGATCCATTATGGCTTGCATGGATTACTGATTTAAACAATTTAGTTGCAAATGGGGATATGAATGGATATAAGCAACTGTTAAATGATGTTGTTCCAGCTCGTTTTAAAGCAGGACAAGTAATTGGTTCTACAGCAGGATTAATCGGGATTGCATTTGCAATGTACCGTAACGTAGATAAAGAGAAACGCAGCAAATATAAACCAATGTTCTTATCGGCAGCATTAGCAGTATTCTTAACAGGTGTTACAGAGCCAATTGAGTTTATGTTCATGTTTATTGCACCGGTATTGTATGTTGTGTATGCGATTACAACAGGTTTAGCATTTGCATTAGCAGATTTAATTAACCTACGTGTTCATGCATTTGGTTTTATTGAGTTATTAACTCGTACACCAATGATGGTAAAAGCAGGATTAACGAGAGATTTAATTAACTTCGTTGTTGTATCAGCTGCATTCTTTGGCTTAAACTTTACATTATTCAATTTCTTAATTAAGAAGATGAATTTGCCAACACCAGGACGTGCTGGTAACTATATCGAGAATGAAGATGAGTCTGAAGGTAGTACAACAACTGGAAAAGCAGATTCATTAGCAACAGCAGTTATTGAAATGTTAGGCGGGAAAGATAACATTGCGGACGTAGATGCTTGTATGACTCGTTTACGTGTAACTGTAAAAGACTTAGATGGCGTTGCGCCAGAAGCACAATGGAAGAAAAATGGCGCGCTTGGTTTAATTGTAAAAGACAAAGGTGTACAAGCTGTTTACGGTCCAAAAGCTGATGTGTTAAAGTCAGACATTCAAGATATTCTAGGTGTGTAACCAATGAAAGTATTAACGTTAAATTGTCATTCTTGGCAAGAAGAGAATCAAATGGAAAAAATAAAACATCTTGCTAAAACGATTCAAGAACAAGATTATGATGTGATTGCGTTGCAAGAAGTAAGTCAGTCTATTACAGCCGAAAATGTATGCGGTAACATGAAAAAGAATAATTTCGGACTTGTGTTGCTTGCGGAGCTTGAGCAGCTAGGTGCAGAAGGTTATGATATTATTTGGGATTTTTCGCATATTGGCTATGACGTATATGAAGAAGGATTAGCGGTTATAACGAAACATCCAATTGTGAAACAAGATTCCTTCTTTATATCAGAAAATATGGATATGACTTATTGGAAAACACGTAAAATTGTCAGTGCAACAATCTCTTATAAAGGTAAGAACATAACATTCTATTCTTGTCACCTTGGCTGGTGGAATGATGAAGAAGAATCATTTCAAGGACAAGTGGATCGTTTGATAAAGCAAGTGAATGAGAAAGAACTTTCTTTCTTAATGGGTGATTTTAATAACAACGCTCGTTTGCAAGGAGAAGGGTATGATTATCTCATGCAACAGGGGCTCTATGACACATATGAATTAGCCAAGCAAAAAGATGAAGGAACAACCGTACAAGGGAAGATTGCTGGTTGGGATGAAAATAAGCAAAACTTACGGATTGATCTTATTTTAAGTAACCAACCTATAGAAGTTATTTCTTCGGAAGTTATTTTTAATGATATGAATCGAAGCGTGATTTCGGATCACTTTGGAGTTGAAGTAAAAATAAGTATATAAATAGAAGAAAATCCTCATAGCTACTCAAGGGCTATGGGGATTTTTTAATGAAGACAAGTATTTCCAAGACAAAATAGTTGTCTTTTTTATGACATTTCCTATATATTAGTTATTACTGAATGTAAAACCAAATTGGTCATTTTGTATTAATACTTTCATTTATTTATTATATAATGGAATGTATAAGGAAGTTTGATGGGAATATAGTGCATTTTCGTTTAATCTCCGATAAAGGAAATGATATAATGGCGAAATGCGTGTATCATTTTCACAAGAAAGAAAAATATATAATTAGGTGATAGCTTATATGAAACAAATATGGCGTATTTATACGACAGACTTACGGAATGTAGCAAAGCATTGGGCTGCAATTGTTATTGTGTTAGGGCTTACGATTTTACCATCACTCTATGCGTGGTTTAATATTGAAGCTTCCTGGGATCCATATGGAAACACAAAGGATGTTCCAATCGCAGTTTCAAATGAAGATGTAGGATCAAACTTACGAGGGAAAGATATTAATATCGGGAATGAGATTGTAGATTCATTAAAAGATAACAAGAATCTTGGTTGGAAGTTTGTTGATGAGGAGCAGGCAATTGATGGAGTGAAACACGGAGAGTATTATGCAAGTATTACGATTCCGAAAGACTTCTCAGAAAAAATTGCAACGGTAATTAGTGATAATCCGCAAAAACCAGAACTTGAGTATTTTGTGAATGAAAAAGTGAACGCCATTGCACCGAAAATTACAGCAAAGGGTGCATCAGGTATAACCGAAGAGGTAAGTAAAAACTTCGTCAAAACAGCAAACGGCGAGATTTTTAAAATCTTCAACGATCTTGGAATCGATTTAGAAGCAAACTTACCAAGCATTGAGAAAGTAAAAGAGCTTGTTTTCAAATTAGAAGCACAATTCCCAGAAATGTATAAGCTTGTTGACACGGCCTTAACAGATGCTGGTAAAGCACAAGGACTTGTGAAAACTGCGCAAGATACATTACCAACGGTGGAAAATGTGATTAAAGATGGACAGCAAATGACGAAGGATTTAGATGCATTTTTTGCAAGAAACAATGAAACTTTAGAGAAAGCACCAGCGACTGTGAAACAGGATTTATTAATGTTAAAACGAGGTGCTGATGGTGCTTCGCAAATTACAGACTTTCTGTTAAATCCATCTTCTCAGATTGACTTTAATAAACTGAATAAAGAAGGATATAAAAATATAGCAGAGAATGTAAATCAAACTGTGACAGGAGCATTGGGAACAACAAGAAATGTATTAGATGATTTGCAAAGTGGTGTGAATCGCATGCAAAATAATCAGCTCATCAATCCTGAAGAGAAAAAAGCGGCTCTCCAGGATTACTCGAATCGTATTCAAGGACGTATTGAGGGTATTTCTTCAGTTATTGAGTTTCTTCAAAAGCTTCAAGCAGGAGCCTCTACTCAGGCGGGTAAAGACTTCCTAGAGAACAGAATTGTTAATTTAAGCAAAGTACAAACCAGCCTTACGGGAATAGATGTGATTAATAACGGACAAGAAATTAAACAAACGGTTATTGATGACTTGAACAAAGGTATTAAAAATGCAAATGATTCAGTTAACAAAGCTGAAAGTGATTATAATAATACGTTTGTAGCTGATTATCAGACAATAGTTGGCGCAGTAGATGATTTAAAGAATAAAGGAATAAATGGATTAGACTCATCTAAAGAAGCATTAACTACTTTAAATGCAAGATTTACAACGATGAATCAAATGATTGATGACATAATTCCTGTATTAAATGATGCGAATAAGATTGCTGCTGATGTAAACAGTAGTAAAAATTTAAATGGTCCAATTGATAAATTAAATAAAACAAAAGCAGGTCTTGAAAAAGGAATTAATGCAACGAATGTGGCAATTAATGCAATTAATCAAGGCCAAAAGCCAGCAAAGGATGTTATTGAAAGCATCAACGCGGTATCAAAGGACACTTCGGCACAATTAGGCGACATTTTAGCAAGATACGATTCTGAGATCGTTCCAAGCTTCAACGAGGCAATTGCAAAAACAAAACAAATGTCAAAAGACACATCAAAGATTTTAGGTGAAGCAAATAAAAGTCTTCCAGATGTGAAAAAGTTGTTAGAAGATTCATCAAAAGGATTAGTAGAAGGTACAAAGAAAGTTGAAGATGTAAAAGCAGAGATGCCAGCTACTGAGAAAAAGATTAAAGAACTAGCAGATAAAATTCGTGAATTTGAATCACATGAGGATTTGAAAGACATCATACGCTTATTAAAAAATGATGTTGAAAAGCAAAGTGATTACTTTGCAAATCCAGTGAATTTAAAAGAAAATAAATTATTTGCGATGCCGAACTATGGTTCAGCAATGTCACCGTTTTACACAGTGTTAGCACTATGGGTAGGGGCATTGTTAATGGTTTCGTTATTAACAGTAGAAGTACATGAGGAAGGCGCAAATTATAAGAGCCATGAGATTTACTTCGGACGTTTCTTAACCTTCTTAACGATTGGTCTTGCACAGGCGTTTATTGTATCGATGGGGGATATATTCTTACTTGGTACGTACGTAGTTGATAAATTCTGGTTTGTGCTATTCAGTTTATTTATTAGTGCAGTCTTTGTTTGTATCGTATATTCGCTCGTTTCCGTTTTTGGAAACGTCGGAAAATCGATGGCAATTGTTTTACTTGTACTGCAAGTAGCTGGATCAGGCGGAACATTCCCGGTTCAAATGACACCGGCGTTCTTCCAAACGATTTATCCGTTCTTACCGTTTACGTATGCGATTAGTATCACTCGTGAAACAGTTGGCGGTATGCTTTGGGATATTGTATTACGAGATCTACTCGTGTTGAGCGTCTTTATCGTAATTATGCTCATTATTGCATTGGTACTGAAAAAGCCGATTAACAAGTCGAGTGAAAAATTTGTTGAGAATGCAAAAGGAAGTAAAATCATTCATTAATGAAAAAGGTTTCTACCAAGTTTGGTAGAAACCTTTTGTTTATCCCGCTATTTGCGGGCAGTAATATCCTGTGTGAAGAATCCATTTTGATCCAACTTTATTTAAAAGCTACAAAAGGGGCTATTCATAAAGATATTTAATCTTTATGAGTAGCCCCTTAAATATGGGTTTAATCAAACTTCAATCCCTTTAATGCTTCTGCTAACGCATTATTTAGAGGTTCTTCTTGTTTCTGTTGTTGTTTCATATAATTTTGTACATAGCGCTTATCTACTTTACCACCGGATTCTTTCTTACGGCGTTCTTGGAATGCAGAAAGTTTCTCGCGATAGCCGCATTTACATGCGAAGATTTGGCCGTCTCCTTCACCACGAAGTTCTAGTTTTTTCTTACACTGAGGGCAGCGTGCGTTTGTAGTACGGGATACATTTTTACGATGGCCACATTCACGATCCTGGCATACAAGCATTTTGCCTTTTTTGCCGTTTACTTCTAGCATCGGTTTACCACAGTCTGGACAAGTTTTTGTTGAAATGTTGTCGTGTTTATATTTTTTATCGCTCGATTTAATTTCGGCAACAATTTCTTTTGTATAGTTTTTCATTTCTGAAATGAATACTTCTTTTTTTAATTTGCCATTCGCAATTGCATCAAGCTTTTGCTCCCACTCAGCAGTTAGTGTAGGGGATTTTAATTCTTCTGGTACTAAATCAAGTAACTGACGGCCTTTTGATGTAATGTGAATGTCTTTACCGCGCTTTTCGATTAAGAACGAATTGAATAGCTTGTCAATAATGTCAGCACGTGTAGCGACAGTACCTAGTCCACCAGTTGATTTTAATGTGTCTGCGAGTTGTTTGTTTTGCGTACCCATGTACTTTGTAGGGTTTTCCATTGCTGAAAGTAATGTTGCTTCATTAAAGCGTGCAGGTGGCTTTGTTTGACCTGATGTTTGTACAATTAGTTTCACGTTTAATGTATCGCCTTTTTCGATGCGAGGTAAGATTTGTTCTTTTAAATCGTCTACTGCATCGTCATCTTCAAAGCGATTTTCGTATACTTCTTTCCAGCCAGAATTAAGAATTGTTTTGCCACGTGCGACAAATTTTTCATCACCAATTTTTGAACGTAACGTTAGTTGCTCGTATTCGAAGGCTGGGAATAAAACTGCTAAGAAGCGTTTTACAACTAAATCGTAAATTTTGCGTTCTCTATCTGTGAAAGCTGAGAAGTTTACATAACTTTCTGTTGGAATGATTGCATGGTGATCACTTACTTTACTATCATCAACAAACGCTTTAGAAGCTTTTATAGGTTTATTTAAAACCTTATTAGCTAAAGAACGATATTCTCCTACTCCACACGCTTTCAGACGTTCTGGAAGTGTTCCTACGATGTCGGATGAGATATAGCGCGAATCTGTACGAGGGTATGTTAATACTTTGTGCTGCTCATACAGTTTTTGCATAATATTTAACGTTTCTTTTGCAGAGTAACCAAAGATTTTATTCGCATCACGTTGTAGCTCTGTTAAGTCATAAAGACCAGGAGCAAACGACTTCTTAGGCTTTTTCTCAATTTCCACGACAATAGCATTTTGTTTTCCTAGTTTTTCCACAATCGCATCGGTTTTTTCTTTATCAAAACTACGACCATTTCCTTTAGCATCTTGCCAAGTCAGTTTTAACTTGTCTGTTGTTTGGGCTTCGATACCGTAGTATGTTTGTGCTTTGAAGTTTTTAATTTCGTCCTCACGACCTGCAATCATCCCTACAGTAGGTGTTTGTACACGACCGCAGTTTAGTTGTGCATTGAATCGAGTGGTTAATGCACGTGTTGCGTTAAGACCGATATACCAGTCAGCTTCCGAACGTGCGACAGCTGAAGCATATAAATTGTCATATGCTTTACCAGGCTTCAAGTTTGCGAAGCCGTCTTTGATCGCTTTATCGGTAACGGATGAAATCCATAGACGTTTGATAGGTTTATTAATTTTAACTTTATCAATAATCCAACGAGCGACTAATTCTCCCTCTCTCCCTGCTTATCTCCATAATGATGTACAATAATAATAATACTCAATATTAAAGAACATCAAAGATGCTTAGTTATTAATTTTAGAAGGATATAGGGGATGATAAACTATAAAATTCATTGCACATAATTAAAACAGGGGGAGAGCTAGTGGGGGAATTAATCTCAGTAAAAAGTGTGAATGAAAATTTAAAATTTATAACACAACCAGTTTGGATTGATTATGTAATTGAAGAAAATCAAACAGTTAAAGAGAAAAAACATATTTCATTAATTGCTCTTAAAAACATCGAAAAGAACACATATTTAATTCATCACCTTAGTAATTTTATTATTGAAAAATGGGGGTATAAGTCATTTAATACGCAGAAAAAACATGCTACAAATATAGTGAAGTTTTTAAACTACTTAATAAAATATTATCCAAGTTTGAAAATCAAAAATTTAACAGAATTGACTATTTCACATGGCTCAGCATACTTAAATTGGTTGGGTACCAATGGGGTTTCTCAAGATACTGTTAAAGACGCTGAAAGAACCCTAGTGTACTTCTATATTTGGGGAATAAAAAAGTTACTATTCTCAAAAGTTAGTTTGACCGATTTTAAACAAGAAAAAAATGAACACAATACGTTATATTATAAATCTCCTTTTACAGTGGTTTATCCACAAAAGAAAGTCAAAGAGATTGAACACATTTTACCATTCGAATACATACCATTATTTTTAGAGATTGCCTCTACACATACGCCCAGAATCGCTTTAGGAATATATCTACAAATATTTGGAGGACTACGAGTTTCAGAAGTAGTTAATTTAAAGCGTACACAAATTTCAAAATCTATAGCAAATAAAGAGTTGATATTAAAAATAGAAAATCAAAATTTTAGAACAGATCTAAAAGAGCATGCCTCAGTAAAAAAGACACGATCTCAGGTAGCATTAGATGTGAATGGTTGGGGAACTACCTTGATTCGACAACATTTAAAGTTATACTCCTCTAAACAAACCAATGCTTTGTTTTTAAATACTAATGAACAACCGATGTCTGGTAGAAGCTATAGACAGTACTTCGAAAAATGTAAAATTAAATTAATATCCACTCTAGAAACTTCAAACAATATTGAACATCGCTTAGTAGCTCAACATTTAAAAAGTATTAAATGGTCTACGCATATAGGACGGGGAACATTTACAAATCTCATTGCAAATGAGGCACAAAATCCTTATGAAATTGCACATTTACGAGGTGATTCTAGTTTAGAATCTGCGCTCTCTTATATGGTTTCAACACCAAGAATGCATCAAAAAATTGAAGGGAAATTAGATAATATGCATGAGAACTACATTCCTAAACTGATTGAAAGGAAGTTGAATGGCCGTGGTTCATTTGAATAAAGATTATTACTCAGTTAAAGAAGCCTCAGAAATTCTCAATAGGAGTATTGCTGCTATTCACAATAATATTTATTCGAAAAGATTGAATCATAAAATAAATGTAAAAAAAATAAATGGTCGAGTTTTTATATCAAAAGAAGAGTTAATAAAATATAAACAGTTTCTCAATGACCGTGATAACATTGTAGAAATTGACTGTGAATATGCGATAAATAAAATATTTAATGAAACAAAACAAAGTAATCTGTTTATCGATACTCGAAACATATTTTTAGCGTATTCACGAGTTTACTTTAATAAAAGTACAGGCTCTACAGTTCATAAGCAAAATACTATTAATCAATTTATTAACTTTCATAACAAACTCCAAAGAAACTTATCTAGAGAAATTTTCAAAAGCGATATAGAGGAATTAAATCAATTATCCTTAAAAGAAGGTTTGTTTACTTCAAAAGAAAAACTGTTATTTACTCGGTTTCTCTCATATGCATTTGATCAAAAAAATATACCTCAAAAGAATAAATTGTTAGCTGTTCAAAAGCATGAACATAAAGAACAAGAAATTTATTCGGCTTCAACCTTTAATCAAATATATAAGCATGTACAAAATATAGAACTTCATATCGAAAAAAGTCTTAATAGCAGACCGTATGCAAATATGTGGGTGTATGTTACTTTATTATGCTGTGACTTTATACGAGGAAGTGATTTAATTCTTAATACACCCAACTTGAATTTAAAAGAACTTGGCATTCAAGAATCAGATTTTTACACTGAAAATTTCACATTAAATGAACATCAAATTCAAATGATAATTAAAACTTTGTACCTTGCTTTTAGAAATAAGCGGGCATCTAAAACTAATGAGATACTTACTTTCTTAGTACCTTCAAACTTGGAGAAACCACTAGCTTATGCATTAGTTTTATCGGAGCGATTAAGAGAAACTAATACATTACAGCTGGAAACTTTTATTGAAGGCAAGTATCGTAAAACTAAAACCCAAGGTAGAAGAGGAACACATTCAAATTTCTTTGAAGGTTATAAAGAGTTTGAAGGGTTTAGATTTAGTAGCTTAATAATGAACCGTTCTTTGGCAACATACTTATATGGATCAGTAACTGAAGGAGATGCCTTTGATTCTGAACTAGCACTAACTTTAGCCCAAAATGCAAGGTCACATAAAAACGAAGATACCACAAAAACTTATATACAGCTAATGAATAAAGATGGCTCCATTGGAAGGGCTTCTATCAATATTTTTCGAAGAGGAAATTTTGGGTGGTTATATGAGCAATTATTAAGATTTACGTATACCGATAACTATAAAACCTTAAGCCTAGAAGATAGAACAACTATTGTGGAAGAAGTAAAAGAACATTTCTCTCTTAAAGAAATTGAGTCAATAGCTGCTTATGTTTCTGATTATTTAACCCCTGCCTTTATAGAGGAGACTGATAATGATTCGGTTGTGGAAGTAATGAATGTAATCTATGAAAAGCGATTAAAAGTTATACATCAAGTTATGCGTTTAAATAAACAGCAATTACATGAGTTGTTTTTGGAATTATCAATTTATTCTATGCCATCTAAAATTGAACATGCACAATGTTTAGTATTTCCAAATTGTGCTTATCCAGCTTTAATGAATTGCATGTATTGTGAATATGTCCTTCCACAAAATTTGATTCTAATTCAATTAAATCAGGAGATTCTAAGACTCCTAACTTCAATACAGGGAAGTGATAATGAAAATCTTTTAAAAAGGCAAAGTCGCTTTCTACTGCAATGTTTATTGATACTGAGTGAAGCTAATAACACTTTCGGTAAAAGTTATGTAAAAGCTTATGTAGATGTTAATCAAATCAATGGTTTATTGAAGCGATATGCTCACAAAATCTACTTGCCAGGAGTTGAATATGGAAATTAGAAAGCTTTTAAATGAATCGAGTTTTTATAAGATAGAATCTATTCAACAAATTTCTAAAGATGATTTGTTATTAAAAGACTATAAACAGATTTTTGATGGTTTAGTCGAAAGTGAGATTATAAAAAGTAACTCTTTTGAAGAAAATCAATGGTTTGTTTATGATCCTTTATCACAATTAAATTTACAAATAAGGTTTGATTTAATTAGTTATCCAAAAATTAATGAACATTTAAAGTTTTATATGTTGCTCAGGCTTATATCAGGTAAAAGGCCTAAAACTATTTATGATGAGTTAACTTCATTACGAAAGATTATACTTAGTTCGCAAGGTTTTGAAAATTTAACTCAATTAAAAAGTGTACTAGCTGAGAATATTGAGAAATATAAATACTGTGGTTATCATATGGTTAATGCTACGTCTAATTTTATCGATTTCTATAGGATTGATAATTATCAAGAAATCCTTAATATTTGCTCAAATATGCCTAAATACCCTCAAAGATCCAGAGATTTACCTGATTTTCAAGATGTACTTGAATTAGATGATATCATTAACCATTATTTTAAAAATCATACTGTAGAAGAAACTATAAGTTATACGCCAATTTTAGTTTGGTGGCTACTTACTAATACATTGCCTATACGCCCAAGTGAACTTCTAAAACTCAAAAAAGATTGCCTATCTTATGATGACAGTAAAAATGAACCCTATACAATTTCGGTTCCGCGAATAAAAAATAAGTCTGCTACCATTGGCTTTTCTATAAAGTATGATTCAGTTGTAATTGACCAGAAAACATATCAATTTTTAGTAGAAGTCAGGGACAAGGTAAATATGTATTTTCCTTACTCCGAATATTTTTTTCCATCAGAAATGTTCAGCTTAAATTATAAAGTTAAAAGAAAAAAGCAGAATCCGATAATGAATTTACGAAATTTTATTGATTTAAAAGATCGATTCTATAAATTAATCGTAGAAGAGAAATATGGACGATACAATTTAGAACGCGTGAAAGCTGGTGATACTCGTCATTTTGCTATCATCAATATGTGTTTACAAGGTTTTAGTATGCATAATATCGCTACACTAGCTGGTCATACGGAACTTAAAGTTACGCAAGGTTATTTTAGTCATGCCAAACATTTCGCGCAATCGTATGTATATAGGCTGGCCCAACTAAAGCTTGAAACAGAGATTGGCTATAGAATGGACAATTCTATCATAGGATGGAAAAAATATATTGTTCATAAATCTAACATTGAGAGGGAGAAGATAACCGAAATACACGTAGGTAGAGTTCAATACGGTTTATGTTCAGAGCTTAAAGAGAATTTCCCAAATACTTGTATTGAGTTTTGCGAGTTTTGTCCAAAATATATTTTCTCACCTAGTATAAATGAAAAAGACGATGCTATTAAGTGGCTATCTAGTCATTCTGAAGATTTAAAACAGCGAATTGAAGAGGCTATTTCACTTTTAGAAAGTTTATTTTCATTGCCACAAAGACATGGTCATGACTTAAATACTGTTGAAAGAAAATCAGCGGCGAAAAGGTTACAATATTATATGGAATTGAAATCTAAAGTAGATGCTAATATTGCAGGTGATATGAATGGTAAATACTAAAAGAGGTAAACCTCAAAAATGGTCTGATGAGGATTTAAAGCAAATTGCTTTAGAAGTTAAATACAAACAACCTAATCGTAAATTAACATCGCTATTATTAGAAAATGAAACTGGAATAGGGAGGAATACATGGAGTAGGCGAATGAAAGAATTTATAAATCATTTAAATTCACCTATTCACATTCCTAAACTTGATGAAAGTGGGATTATAACGATTCCTAGTGTTGAAGAATTGTTTTTAAAATATGGTGCTAACACAACAGAATTAAAAAATGAGATTGCAAAGTTATTAAACATTATTAGTGATCTTTACACAGACGCTAAAAAATTAGCAACACTTGAAGAAGCTACGCAAAAAATGAAGTTAGAAACAGAGCAATTAAAAGAACAACTATCTAAAGTAACTGTCCAGAGGACTCACTATGAGACACTTTATAATCAAATTGTTGCTGAAAGTTATTTCCCTCATTTATACGGACATTCAGAAAAGCTAAAACAGGCTAATGTGAAGGCAGAAGTTATTACTTTACCAAATCAGATTTCACAAGTCTTAGAATTAAACAGTCCTAATAAGGTTTTTCAAAATAAATCAGCAAATTTAAATACTGTTGATGTAAATAATAAAAAAATAGAACAGCTTAATGAGTTATTTAATTTAGATTGGGAAGATAGCTAGAGTAAATTCAAAAAAATTTATAGAATTACTCTTATTTATTAATTTAGGTTTAATTCTTACTATGTAGTTTATATTTGAAATAAAGTCGTGATGTTTATAAAAAAGATATGATTCTTTATCACTTCAAGTAAAGAATTCTAAGGAAGTTTTGAACAACCTTTTTTATAAAAATGAAAGTTCATTTAAAAAGAAAAAGATTCATTTTGATTAAAGTTTATTCAAAATGAATCTTTTTAATTACCTATAAAAAACGTTTTTAAAAGATGCTTTTACTCAAACTTTATTTTAAATCTACATGGAGAAGTATCACAAGAATTAGAACTGTTATAATAGATATATTGATGTGAAAAACTTATAAATGAAAATATATGAAACAAAGAAATTGATCATGTACTATGTGATGTTCCATAGAGTATCGAGGAGGTAGCAAAATGGCGACAGCAAACTTAGGTTTTGAAGAAAAGCTATGGCAGATGGCAGATAAATTACGTGGATCGATGGATTCAGGTGAATATAAAAATGTTGTATTAGGATTGTTATTTTTAAAATATGTATCGGATGCTTTTGAAGAAAAATACGAGGAATTAAAAGCGGATGAATGGGCAGATGAAGAGGATCGAGATGAATATGTAGCAGAGAATATTTTCTTTGTACCAAAAGAAGCACGTTGGTCATTTATCAAAGACAATGCTAAAAAATCTGAAATTGGGCAATTAATCGATGCGGCGATGGTTGCAATTGAAAAAGAAAACTCTTCACTTGTTGGGGTACTACCAAAATCATTTGCACGTCCAGAGTTAGATAAAATACGTTTAGGTGAAACAATCGACTTGTTTTCATTCAAAGTCGGTGATGAAGAAAGTCGCTCAAAAGATATTTTAGGTCGTGTATATGAATATTTCTTAAGTAAATTTGCAAGTGCAGAAGGAAAAAATGGTGGTGAATTCTATACACCTTCAACTGTTGTTCAATTACTTGTTGAGATGTTAGAACCATTTAAAGGTCGTGTATATGACCCTGCTTGTGGTTCAGGTGGTATGTTTGTTCAATCATCGAAATTCGTCAAAGAACATCAAGGACGTATTGATAATTTATCAATCTATGGTCAAGAATCGAATCCAACAACATGGAAACTTTGTAAAATGAACTTAGCAATTCGTGGTATAGATGGGAACTTGGGAACTCACAATGCGGATACATTCCATAATGATTTACATAAAGGATTAAAAGCTGATTATATATTAGCCAACCCACCATTCAATATTAGTGATTGGGGCGGCGAAAAGTTAACAGATGATGTCCGTTGGCAATACGGTATTCCACCAAAAGGAAATGCTAATTATGCATGGGTGCAGCATATGATTTCAAAACTTGCTCCAGCAGGAACAGCAGGCTTCGTTTTAGCAAATGGTTCGATGTCTTCAAATACTAGTGGCGAAGGAGAAATTCGTAAAAGTCTTATCGAAAATGATCTAGTCGAATGTATTGTCACTTTACCTGGTCAATTATTCTATTCGACACAGATTCCCGTATGCTTATGGTTCGTATCAAAAAATAAAATGAAAACGGGAAAACGTGAACGTAATAATAAGATTTTATTTATTGATGCACGTAATCTTGGTTTTATGGCAGACCGTACACATAAAGAATTTAGTGAAGAAGATATTAAAAAAGTAGCGGATACATTCCATGCGTGGCGCAGTACGAATGAACAAGAGTATTCGGACGAACTAGGTTTCTGTAAAGAAGCGATACTCGAAGAAGTACGTGACAATGACTATATTTTAACGCCAGGACGCTATGTAGGTTTAGCAGAGCAAGAAGATGAGGGTGAACCATTTGAAGAAAAAATGGCACGCTTAACAGGTGAATTATCAGAGCAATTCGCTAAATCAAAAGAGCTAGAAGAACAAATCCGCCGAGTGTTAGGGGGAATTGGATATGAAATCTAGTTGGGCGCTCTTAACTATTAATGATGTATGTTCTGTTACAGATTGTCAGCACAAAACAGCACCAACTGTAGATATTCCTACAGAGTATAGGATGTTAAGAACTACAAATATTCGTAATGGTCAATTAAGAGATGTTAATGATACAAATTCAGTAACAAAAGATACTTATGATAAATGGAGTGTTAGAGGATATTTAGAATCCGGAGATGTTATTTTAACAAGGGAAGCTCCTATGGGGGAAGTAGCTTTATTACGTGACAATGAAAAATATCAATATTTTTTAGGGCAAAGAATGCTGCAATTAAAAGCATATAAAGATGTTATTACACCAGAATTTTTATACTATTCATTACAGACCAGAGAATTACAACATCAAATTATGATGAATGAAGGAACAGGTTCAGTTGTCAGCAATATACGTATACCATTGTTGAAAAAAATGAAACTATTTGTTCCTAATTTGCAGGAACAACAAAGAATAACAAAATTATTATTTGATATCGATAATAAAATTATTGTAAATAAAGAAATCATTGATAACTTAGAGCGACTCGCCCAAACCCTTTTTAAACATTGGTTTATCGATTTTGAATTTCCAAATGAACAAGGACAATCCTATAAATCAAGTGGTGGCGAAATGGTAGAAAGTGAGTTAGGAGAGATACCTAAGGGGTGGAAAGCTGGATGTATTGGAGAAATATGCGAACAAGTTAAAGACAAAGTTAATTTAGATAAAATGAACGAAAAATTCAACTATATTGGTTTAGAACATATGCCCCAGGGAAGTATTGCATTGGCGAATTGGGAAAGCAGTGAAAAAGTTTCTGGGAACAAAGGCTTGTTTAAAAAAGATGATATTCTTTTTGGAAAGCTACGTCCGTATTTCAAAAAAGTAGGTATTGCATCTATAAATGGTGTTTGTTCTACAGATATTTTAATTTTCAATTCCAAGCAGTCATTTGAAAAATCATATCTTCTTTTGAATTTAATTCAAGATAGATTTATAGAATATGCTACCAATACAGCTACAGGGACTCGTATGCCTAGATCGGGATGGAAACAAATATCAAGTTATAAAATTGTTATACCTGATAAAATTGCGTTATCGAAATTTGAAGAAATAGTTTTACCTATGCTGACGAAAATTCAAGATATAACACATGAAAATCTTTATTTAGAACATCTTCGCGATACCCTTCTCCCTAAATTATTATCAGGGGAAATCAAAATACCAGACGAAGTGGTGGTGGATTAGTTGTTTAAGTATAACGAATCAGAGTTAGAAATAGCAGCACTTGAATGGTTAGAAGAAATGGATTATGAAATTGTAGAAGGTCCAGATATTGCACCAGATGGTGATTACGCTGAACGTGAGAGCTTCCATGATATTGTGTTAGTTGACCGATTACGTGATTCGTTACAAAATATTAATCCATCCTTAGATCGAAAGGTCATTGAAGAAGCCGTGCAAAAAATTATTGCCAATGCTTCGCCGAACGTTATTCTTAATAACAAGCAATTTCATAAGTTTGTAACAGACGGCATTGAAATACAAACACAAGGTACAGATGGTTACAATCCCACTGTATCTGTGTATGTGTTCGACTTTGAAAATCCTAAAAACAATAATTTTATGGCTGTGAACCAGTTTACAGTCATTGAAGGACAATCCAATAAACGTCCAGATATTATCGTGTTCGTCAATGGGATTCCACTCGTTGTCATTGAACTAAAAAATGCAACGAATGAAGATATTGATATTACAGACGCCTATAATCAGTTACAAACGTATAAGCAAGCAATACCAACATTATTTCGTTATAATGCTTTTTTAATTGCGAGTGATGGTATTAATGCACGCGTTGGTTCATTAACAGCCAATGAAGAACGTTTTATGAAATGGCGTACGGTAGATGGTGAAGCATTGGCTAGCCCTGCTGAACCACAACTTGAAGTGATGATTAAAGGGATGCTTGAGTCTAGTCGTTTGCTAGATGTTGTGCAAAACTTTATTTTATTTCAAACTGATGGTGTCAATACATTCAAAATTTTAGCAGCATATCATCAATATCATGCTGTAAATAAGGCCGTTGAAAAAGCAAAAATTGCGACAGCACAAGATGGCGACCATAAAATTGGTGTCGTGTGGCATACGCAAGGATCTGGTAAAAGCTTGTCAATGGTATTCTATGCTGGGAAGCTCATTAAATCGATGAACAACCCAACACTTGTTGTATTAACTGATCGAAATGACTTAGATGATCAACTCTATAAAACATTCTCTATGTCGAAGGATATTTTACGTCAAACACCGAGCCAAGCTGAATCACGTGATAGTTTACGAGAGTTATTAAGCGTGGAATCGGGAGGAATTGTTTTTACCACGCTTCAAAAATTTGCACCAGATGAAGAGACAGGAGAAATGCCATGCTTAACGGATCGTACAAACGTTATTGTAATGGCTGATGAAGCACACCGTTCACAATATGGTTTTAGTGCAACTGTGACAAAAGACAATACGAAGTATGGCTTTGCCAAGTATGTACGCGATGCTTTACCAAATGCTTCATTTATCGGGTTCACTGGTACACCTGTTGAAGCTAGTGACAAAAATACACCTGCCGTATTTGGTGATTATATTGACGTTTATGATATGTCGCAAGCTATCGAAGACGGTGCAACGGTAAAAATTTTCTATGAATCACGTGTTATACCACTGGAATTACCAGAAGGGTTATCAATTGATGATGATTATGAAGATATCACCGAAGACCAAGAAACATCTGTTAAAGAAAAATTAAAGTCAAAGTGGTCACGTCTAGAAGCAATTGCAGGTGCAGGATCACGTGTTGAAAAGATGGCACAAGATATCGTACATCATTATGAAGAGCGTCAACAAGCGATGTTTGGCAAATCGATGATTGTCGTGATGTCACGCAGAATTGCCATAGATTTATATAAAGAGATTGTGAAACTGCGTCCAGACTGGCATTCAGATGATGACGATAAAGGGGTTATGAAGATTGTGATGACTGGCTCGTCTAGTGACCCAGCCGAATGGCAACCATTTATCGGCAATAAAAAGCGTCGTGAATTTTTAGCACGTCGTATGAAAGATAATGATGATCCATTAAAAATTGTCATTGTCCGTGATATGTGGCTTACTGGCTTTGATGTACCTGCAATGAATACGATGTATATTGATAAGCCAATGAAAGGGCATAACCTGATGCAAGCTATTGCACGCGTTAACCGTGTGTTTAAAGATAAGCCAGGTGGTCTTGTTGTTGACTATATTGGGATTGCTGACAATTTAAAAGAGGCCTTAAAGCAATATACAGACAGTGATCGCAAAACAGCAGGGGTTGATACAACTTTAGCGGCTGATGTAATGCTAGAGAAGCATCAGCTTGTATTGGAAATGCTACATGGACATGATTATTCAGGTTACAAATCTGAAAAATCATCATTTCGCATTAAAGCGATTGTTAATACAATGGATTATGTTATTGGTTTAGGTGAAGATGAAAAGAAACGCTTTTTAAATACAGTGACAGAGCTTGCGAAGGCATATGCACTATGTGCGACAACGCCAGAAGCAGAAGAATTGAATGATGAGATTGGTTTCTTTAAAGCAGTTAAAGCGAGCATTGTGAAAACGATCGGTGATGGAAGTAAAAAGAAAACTGGATCACAGATGGATGCCCAAATCAACCAACTTATTTCGAAATCGGTCATTTCTGAAGATGTTGTTGATATTTATAAGGAACTCGGCTTAGAAAATCCTGATATTTCAATTTTGTCTGATCAATTCTTAGAAGATGTTCGGGCATTACCTCAAAAGAATTTAGCAGTAGAATTATTAAATCGCTTATTAAATGGTAAAGTAAAAAATGTTCAACGTAGTAATCTTATTCAATCACGTAAATTTTCAGAGATGCTACAGAACGCACTAAATAAATATAATAAGCGTACCATTGAAACATCTAAAGTTATCGAAGAATTAATCGAACTTGCAAAAGAAATGGATGCAGCATATAAGCGTGGCGAACAAACTGGTATGGCTAAGGAAGAAGTTGCTTTCTATGATGCCCTTGCTTCGCATGAAACCGCTGAACAAGTTTTAGGTGATGATACATTAAAAATTATTGCGCATGAATTAACAAGGTCAATCAAAGAAAACATGAGTATTGACTGGAATTTACGTGAATCCGCTCGTGCGAAAATGCGTATAACTGTTAAACGACTGCTTAAGAAGTATGGTTATCCACCTGATCTTCAAGAAGATGCGATTGAAATTGTAATTGAACAGGCAGAGCGGATGTCAGAACAGTTAGTGTTAGAATTATAAGTTATAAACTAGATACGAAATTGCTTTCGTATCTAGTTTATAATAATTAGCAAATTAAGGTTTTATTGTATATGCTACATATAGTTGTTCGGAACAATTTTGTTATTACTGAAATTGTATATATGTCATATATACACCTGGATTTTTATATTTGTTTCTGGTGAAATTCCCTATATAAATTATCTTGTATTAATTGTTTTACTTGGTGTTTTATGTTATTTGTTTTTCACATTAATATCCAATATCGTTCCTCCTAGTAAGTAGCAAGAATACTCCTTAAAAATAATCCTGCACGTTACTTTAAGTACAATTCTTCATAATCTCATCTTAACTTAAATAGCTATGCTCTTTTCTACAGAAAGAACCGAAAACGGCGTTTATGATAACGTCTTAGAGAATTTTATTACTGAGAATCTATCAGTTCTTCCATTTCTTTAATTAATTCATGTGGAGCAATATTTAATACCTTACATATAACAAATATGGTAGATATGCTTGGTTGTCTTTGAGCACGTTCAAGTAACCCAATATAAGTTCTATCTAGATTACATTGAAGGGCTAATTGTTCTTGCGAAAAATTAGCTTTTTTTCTATGTTTTCTTAACACTTCACCGAAAGCTTTTGGGATTTCCATGACATCACCTCTTAGTTAATTAACTAAGAAAAATGGCATTTCAATCGACCGACTATAGTCATCAAAAGGAGGTGGTGATACAATAATAAACTATCTAGGTAATAAAATTTTTTACTAGAAAGGGTTTTAAGTAATGACAAACAAAAAATATGATGAACACTTTAAAAAAGAAATTGTAAAGTTACACATTGAAGGAAAATCTGTTACGGATTTAAGCATTGAATATAAAATATCTTCTACTTCTATTTATAAATGGATTAAGTTGTATTCGAAACAGCAAGTGATAGTTACTCCAAAGCAGTTTAATGAGGTTTATAGGGAGAATAAGAAATTAAGACAAGAAGTAGAGATTCTTAAACAAGCTATGTCAATTATGACTGCCAAATAGAAGGTGTTCCTTACTGTTCTTCTTGAAAACTGTGGTATATTAAACGGTATATAGTTAGTAAAGGAGTTTGAATAAATGGCAAAGAGTGTAGTAATTGCTGAGAAACCATCAGTTGCACGTGATATAGCAAAAGTATTAAAGTGTACAAAAAAAGGAAATGGGTTTTTAGAAGGTGACAAGTATATAGTAACTTGGGCTCTTGGGCATTTAGTGACACTGGCAGACCCTGAGGTTTATGACAATAAATATAAAACATGGAACCTTGAAGATCTTCCAATGCTTCCAGAACGTATGAAATTAGTTGTTATAAAACAAACGGGAAAACAGTTTAATGCTGTGAAACATCAACTTACCCGAAATGATGTTAATGAGGTGGTTGTGGCCACAGATGCTGGAAGAGAAGGAGAGTTAGTTGCACGTTGGATAATTGAAAAAGCAAAGGTGAATAAACCAATTAAGCGTTTATGGATTTCCTCTGTAACAGACAAAGCAATTAAAGATGGTTTTGCAAACTTAAAGCCAGGTAAAGCATATGACAATTTATATGCTTCAGCTGTTGCTCGTTCTGAAGCTGATTGGTATATTGGCTTAAACGCTACTCGTGCATTAACAACAAAATTCAATGCTCAATTAAACTGTGGGCGTGTCCAAACACCAACTGTAGCTATTATTGCTGGTCGTGAAGATGAAATAAAGAATTTCAAAGCTCAAACTTACTATGGTATCGAAGCTCAAACAGCTGAGAGATTAAAGCTAACTTGGCAAGATACAAAAGGAAATAGTCGTAGTTTTAATAAAGAAAAAATTGATGGTATCGTAAAGAATCTAGATAAACAAAATGCCACTGTTGTGGAAATTGATAAAAAACAAAAGAAATCATTCTCTCCTGGTCTTTATGATTTAACTGAACTACAACGTGATGCGAATAAAATTTTCGGATACTCTGCTAAAGAAACATTAAACATTATGCAGAAATTGTATGAGCAACATAAAGTGCTAACGTATCCTCGTACAGATTCACGCTACATTTCATCAGATATTGTTGGAACACTTCCAGAACGTCTAAAAGCGTGCGGTGTGGGAGAGTATCGCTCTTTAGCACATAAAGTTTTAAATAAGTCGATAAAGTCTAATAAGTCATTTGTTGATGATAGTAAAGTAAGTGATCATCACGCAATTATTCCAACAGAAGGGTACGTTAACTTCTCAGCTTTCACAGATAAAGAACGTAAAATTTATGATTTAGTTGTAAAACGTTTCTTAGCTGTTTTATTCCCAGCATTCGAATACGAACAACTAACGTTACGTACAAAAGTTGGTAATGAAACGTTCATTGCACGCGGAAAAACAATTTTACATGCTGGTTGGAAGGAAGTATACGAAAATCGCTTTGAAGACGATGATGTAATTGATGACGTAAAAGAGCAACTTCTACCTCGCATTGAAAAAGGCGATACATTAACTATAAAGCTAATTATGCAAACATCAGGTCAAACAAAGCCACCTGCACGATTTAACGAAGCGACTTTACTTTCAGCAATGGAGAATCCTACAAAATATATGGATACACAAAATAAACAACTTGCTGATACGTTAAAATCGACTGGTGGATTAGGTACTGTAGCGACACGTGCAGATATTATCGACAAACTCTTTAATTCTTTCTTAATTGAAAAGCGTGGTAAAGATATTCACATTACATCAAAAGGTCGTCAGTTACTTGATTTAGTACCAGAAGAGTTAAAATCGCCTACACTAACTGGTGAATGGGAACAAAAACTTGAGGCAATTGCAAAGGGTAAACTGAAAAAAGAAGTATTCATTTCAGAAATGAAGAACTATACGAAAGAAATCGTTGCTGAAATTAAATCGAGTGATAAAAAATATAAACATGACAACATTTCAACGAAGTCTTGTCCAGACTGCGGTAAACCAATGCTAGAAGTAAACGGCAAAAAAGGAAAAATGCTCGTATGCCAAGACCGTGAATGTGGTCATCGTAAAAATGTGTCTCGTACAACAAATGCTCGTTGCCCGCAATGTAAGAAGAAACTAGAATTACGTGGTGAAGGCGCTGGCCAAATTTTCGCATGTAAATGTGGCTATCGTGAGAAATTATCTACATTCCAAGAGAGACGTAAAAAAGAATCTGGAAACAAAGCTGATAAGCGCGATGTTCAAAAATATATGCGTCAACAGAAAAAAGACGAAGAACCATTAAATAACCCATTCGCAGAAGCATTAAAGAAATTAAAATTTGATTGAAAATATTTCTTGAATCACCATTACTAATTAAATACAAAGAAGCCGTTTTGATTAGTTCTTTCAAAACGGCTTCTTTTATTTGTTTTTTATAAGATTGATTAGAACTTCTTGCTTTCTTTTTTTATTTTTTCCCATTCCGTTTTCACATGTTTTTTCAAAGATACCTTTAAATTGCTAAGTCGATTATCTAAAAAGCTTTTCAAAATGTTTTTTTGTTCTAAAGCATTAATTATAGTTGACTCTTCTTGTTCAAAATCTGCATGTATTATTGGGAAAGCTTCTTTAACTAAACTTTGTTTCAAATCCCTTATAGATACTGGACCCTCTACTCTTTCGGTTACAACAATTAATGCATTAATATGATTCAAAGTGCTACTTATTTCTAACTCATTAGTTTTTTCTTCATTTAGCTGAAAATTTATTTTAAATTTCCTATATTCTAATTCTTGAAGAAAGCTAGCTTTTTCTTCTGTATTTAACTCTAAGATTTGATATCTTCTAATTAGCGATAGATATTTAGCAACTTGTTCCTTAAGCTCTGTCATGGACTCAATTCGTTCTTTAGTCACAGAATTTAAATAAGCTGATTTCGAATTTATTCTTATAGTGTTTATTAATGTGAGTAAACTGATTACTGAAGTTAAGACTAGACCTATAAATGTAATTTGGTCTTTTGGCTCTAAATTTTTAAATGATTCTAAAATATTTGGTAGCAATTTTACGATCCTTTCTTTAAATAAAAATACTAATCTAGATGATTTAAAAGTAAAAATTTCGCAAACTGTGCACTTGTATAGGAGGCATAATTTTGATATGTATCATCTTTTTTTGCATCTCCATAATCACATATTGATTTGCAAATTATTACTTTAGGTTTTGGCAAATAACTGTTTTCGCATGCATAAACAACTCCATAGGATTCCATATCAATTCCTTTTATTTTTCTATTAAAAGGGAGAATGAAATCTCTTACTACTTGCTCATTTTGTATTACAATTGGACCGCATGCTATTGGACCTGATATAGCCTTTAGATTCTCGCTAATGTTACTTTTATTTTCCCAATTCTCTTCAATAATTTTGAGTTCCTTTGAAAAATCTTTATTTAAAATTTCCTTTATTTCAGCAGACATAGCCAAATATTTAGGCTCAGGTAGAAAACCAGTAGTCTGTGATTGTACACTGATTATTTTTCCACTACTAAATTCCCATACTTCAGATGCAAGGATTATATCACCAAAATTACTAGTTTCTTTTACTCCAGCTGCTATACCCGCCATAATAAAATACTTAGGCTTAAAATGCTGTATCATCTTCATTACCAAAACAGAGGATGCTGTCATCCCCATTTGATGTTGTTTTGCAACTACTACTCGTTTATCACCCATAGTACCAATTGTATAAAAGGTAGGATCTCCTTTAGCCTTAAATGATTGAGGATTGTTTAATAATTTTGTTACCGCAGCAAATTCAATATCTACTGCGGTAATTATTGCACAATCGTAATTATATCCAGTTTCTCCAATGTCACTTGCATCATCGGCTGATGACATTACGTATTTAATTCTATTGGTGATTTTTTCTTTCCAATCATCAGAGTATACGTCGTATTTAATAGCAACAAATACTCCTTTCGCAATGTCTTTTTGATATCTTTGTATCAATTCCTCATATGATGTAAGAATTATAATATCACTTGTCTTTTTTAAATGCTGTACACTTCGAATTTCCGTTAATAACATAAAACCAGCAAATTCTTGAGAATCTCCACCTTCTTCAAAGGGTAAATTCATATCTAAAATCATCAAATCATAATAATTTTTAGCTAATTTTTCTTTGGCTTTAAATATACAAGTTTGAACTTCCACTGATACATCTGGGAAATCATCGAAAATAGATTGTATATCTTGGGATTTTACAATATCATCTTCTACGATTAAAATTTTCATCATTTTACAAATTACCTTCCATGAGTAAATGCCGTAATTCATCTTTCCAATTAATTTGTGAGGAGTTGAAGTATATCATACCTTTGTATAGATACGGAAACTCTTTCTCTAATTCATCATTTAAAGTATGACTTTCTAAAACATTATTACCTTCGCCAAAGTAATCGAAAGAAGTAATCACGCATACTTTTAAAATAATATCTCGTCTTTTCATTTCCCTTAAAATATCCCAGCCAGCAAAAGTTTCAAATTCTTCATTTACATCGCCCACATTTGCATCATATCGTGGCATACTCATGTCCAATAATACCAAATCATATTTGTCTTTATTCTTTATTATCTCTATAATCCCGCTTTGCCAAGAATGCTTTCTAACAATTGAATCAGTAAGGTTACTTTCACTTGTTAGAAAGTCTATTATGATGTCTGCCTTTATATCATCATCTTCAATTAGAAGCAACTTCATGCACAGCCAACTCCTTTGCTTTTAGTTCTTCAATATTTAAAATAAACTCAGCAAACATTTTATGTTCATTTACATAATAGCGCTGAATAAAAGGTACCTTTAAGTTATGTTCTAAAATATAGTATACCTTGGAAATTCCTGTGCCTCCTTCGCCTAAAATCATTTCCTCAGATTGTTCCTTATCTAAAATCACATCAAACTTCTTTTTAATTATTTTTGCAATCTCTTTTGGATCTTTTTTCGCATCTAATGTATTAGATACTGTAATTTTTATATTGTAGTTACCTTCCGTATTAAATAAATCAGAAAAAGAACCATCATTAGCCCAATTTCCTTCTATTGTTTGATCATTTAAAGCTTTTTCAACTTCTGAGAATGCTATTCTTTTAATGTTTGTATAAATATTTAAATCTCCTAAGTTTTCAAAGCCAGAATGCTTAATAGCATTTGAATACAGCATGGTAAAAATATCAATTAGATAGTTAAAGTGTTCACCTTTTACTAGAGTATCTTCTTGGATTTCTGCAATTGTATTAAATACTACATTAGCCTTATTTGATTTTTTTACAATCTCTAAACCAGTTTCAATTAAATCACTAAATGAAAAATCATGGAATTCATTAGATCTTCTTACTATAAACCAATTACTAATTTCAAATAGGTCGTGTTTAATAGTGGCTTTAGCTACATTAATATCTCTAGAAATTAAGCCAATTAAATTTTCTAAGGAGCTATCTTTGTCCTTTAAATGTAAGAGTTTTGATTCTAAAGTATTGAGATTGTTAATTATAAATGAGTTTACTTCTTCTAAAAAGCGCTCTCTAATTTTATTCAAATGATATTCTGTCTGCACCCAAAAATAATCCGTTAAGGCTGAATAAAAAACATTGTAATTGGTTATTTCGTTAAAGTCAGAATATAGCATTAGAACATTAGCATCAAATTCGAATTGACTATAATTAAACATACCATTTGGATATTTCTTGTCTTGTAAACGAATCCAATTTTTAATTTCTTCAAATTGATTTACTATGGTATTTGAAAATTCATTTAAATAACCTTTTATTAATTCGATATTTTGGGAGTTTTTTTCCGAAACTATGCTTTCTAATTCTTGTTCTCTATATTTATTTAATATTAAATGACTGCCTGATTTATCTTGTTTCAATGATAATAAGTTATGATATTTTAAAGTTTTAGTTAAAGTATTCTCTAAAACACCATGACGTATTCTGGAACTTAAGAATTTTTCTAGACCATATTTTCGATTAGTAGTTAATTCATTTATAAAATCAATTAGCATTTCTTTGAATAATAAGTATCTATATTTTTTTTCAGGATTAGTTTTAAATTCTTCTTTTACATCATCGTTAAATTTAGTTAGTGTCGAATTAAAATCTTGAATATCATAGAAGGTAAGATTAGTATCTAGACTATCCATAAGTAGATATTGTTTGAATTTTTCTCTATAAATTTGATCATTCTCTCTTATAATGGCTGCAGTGTCTACAAATATTTTTTTCTCATCAACTGCTTTAATTCTTTTTTGGATACTTTCAAATTTATTTATTTCATCAATTTCACTTTCTTTTAACTTAAGGTTTCCATATTTTTGTTCAATTAAAAATTTAAGTACTTTTATTCTCTCTATATTTCGTAATTTTGGATCTAAAAACACAAAATATTTCATTACTTCCTTTGTATAGATATGTTCTAAGATAAAGTAAATTAAATACCTTTCTTTACTAGTAGTCTCCTCCAAACTCATTAGTTCACTTGGCAATGTCAAATTAATACTTTCAATATATGTAACAAGGGCCATATAATTTTGAATATGGTTTTTAGGATCAACTAAATAAACTAATATGACCAGTTTTAATGAATCGGTTTTTATGTCTTGCTCCTGTAAGCTTCTTAATAATTCACTACTATCCATTCTTAAGATAATACTTGGATCGATAAAGTATGAATCTACCAATAATTTGACCGCCTCGATGAGTTCGTTTTTCTTTAAGTAAAGATTGAAAAGTTCTACTGCAACTTTTTCATATTTATATTTAAAAATATGATCATTTTTTTCATCTATGGAACTAAGTAGCTCTTTAAATTTTTCTATTCCTAAGTCTAGGCTCCGCTTACTAACTCCTTTGGCATAATAGAAATTCTCTCTAAATATAGGAATATCGCTATCACTTTGTTTAGATTGGGAAGGCTTTATAACCTTTTCAAACACATCAATAGTTTGAGTATAGCCCATTAATTTAAACTGAGTTTTACTTACCTCACGCGTTTGTTCTAACTGATCTAATAATAGATGTTTGGGAGAAATTATTTCAGAATATATAGAAGCGAAATTCTCCTTAAAATTAAGTTTTTCTTGTTGATTAGAATATCTATGATTTAAATAAAATGTTTCGATTTCATATCTTACATTTAAATCTCCAAATATTTTTAAGGTATTTAATAATATATTTAAATTTTTCTCTTTTTCATTACAGGAATAAATATGGAAAATAGGTTCTAGAATATTTTTCTTAATTAAGTTACTGGTTACATTGATTTGTTCAGGCGGGGTGTTTAAATAAATACACATTTTAGATAGTAAATCAATTAATGTAAAGTTCAAACCGTACTCTTTATCGTAAGTCTCTACTAATTTAATGGCATCTCCATAATTTCCTATAGTATACAGCTCAATGATATCTTTAACCGCCGAGTTTTTCTCTTTAAATAAATTCGCATCATTTGATACCCCATCAATACTTGCAATTAAATTAATTACTCTTTGATCAGCTATATCAAGTTGTAGCAAGATTTCTTTTATTTCATGTTTTAAATCGACCGTGAATTGATTTGAACTAAAAATTATAGTGATCACTTTTATTAGATTTTCATACATATCAATTATTGGTAAGGTAGATGAGAAAGAGAGTATTTTTTTTAAGTTCTTCTCTTTAAGTATATCCAGTTCATCTGTATATAAAAATCTAAGGTAATCTGTTAGTATTTGATCACCAAAGTCTTCTGAGAGTTGTGTTATAAAATTATTTAATTTATGTATAAAACTAGTGTGACTACTCATTAATCCTACTTTAGAACTGTAAAATTCACTTATAAGTGCTACTAAAAATTTATTTGTTTTTTTACCTATTTCTGACAACGTTGTTCTATTACCTTCTAATCCACCATGTAATTCTGAGCATAATAATTCTTGTTCTATAGACCAAAATGAATATGTAATACTATTTATAGAGTTAATGACTTCTGCTGCTTTAGCATAATCAGCCACTAATAAATGATATGTATACTGTTCCTTTAATTTTAAAAACTCTTTAATCTCTTCTTTATAAAAGCTTAAAACTAATTGCTGCCACTCAATATCCTTGATAATTGGGCTCGCGTCATGATAGGGAATAAATTTTGTTAGATGTATTTTATCTATGGAGTCCACTTTAGTCCCGCTAAAAATATATGAATAGCCAGGTAAAGATTTTTTGGCTATTTTATTTAGTAAATAATTCTTATATGAGCCAGAGCTTAAAAAATATTTGCATTCACTGATAATTAAATTTAAATTTTTACGATTATAGATGAATTGTCTTTCAAAATCTTTAACTTTTTTATTTGCCATAGTCTTTTCTCCTTGAATGTAATTAGCTATTTTTTTACTTTTAATTTGTTTAAGAATTTTGTAATTTGAACTAAATTTATATCTAGTAAACTAAAGTATTTATAATAAAAATTTATATTAAATGGAATACATCCCCTTATACCTGGATTAGAAAATTAGTGTTTTTTATAAGAAATTCTATCCTTAATTTTACATTAATGAGGAAAGAAATACATCTTAAGCTTTATTAAGTTAACAGACTGTTTTAAAAAACTTTCTTAAAAAGGTACTACTTTATAAATAAGATTCAGAAAAAACTTTGTTTAAACTGATTAAAAAAGCGTATAAGTAACGTTTTAAAGTTTAAAAGAACTAGGGGAGATTTTACGGAGATAAATTGTAGCTGAGCGAGAAATGTTTTTAAAAGGTTGAAGAAAGAAGGAGAGGGTGGCTTTAGGGATATAAAAGAAGTACATAAATGATTAATGGCTTGTACAATAGATTAAATCGTTTAAATATGTTTGTACGTTTAATAAAATTATTTATATCAATTCAATTAAACTAGATTTCAAAGTGAGCTAAGATGCTTTGGATTTTATACTTGTTTATTTATGTACAATTATAAAAAAAGTAAATACTTTCATTAAATAAGGGGTTAGGTATATCTTGGGGTTTTTTGTACAGATATATTTTATGGAGATAAGGCTGGATCTGTAGCCACGATTATTTCATTTACATCATTTCTAGTCAGTTGACTTTTAACGGCATTGAACTGTTTGCCAGTCTGCTTAATCACTGTCAATTTCAAACGTTCAGGTAGCATTGGCAAATCTTCTAGATTCCACTTTTTATATTTCACATCATAATTTTCTGGATCTGCTAATGTAACGAGATGCCCTAAAGCCCAAGTAACGATATATTTATTTCCCTCAAGATAACCATTTCCTTTTTTATCACACTTCAATACACGTGCAATATCACGTGCAACAGAAGGTTTCTCAGCAATTACAATACTTTTTGCCATATTTAAAACAACATCCTTTCAAGTTTCCGTAAGTTAAATATAGCATACATCCTTTTTTGATTCAGTTATGCCGAAGATTCTAGCCTATTATTATCAATTAAATACTATACATCTTTGACTAGTTAAGGAGGGAGCATTCACTATTGTTATATATTTTACTTATACAAATAAAAAATTGGTATGAATGATAATTTATTAATGGAATTTGTTGACAATCTAAATGAAATTCATTATCATTAAAAGAGGTTATCTGATTATTGTTAAAATATCAGATAGGGAATCAATTACTGGATGTAGTAAAATACATCTTCGGTCGATAACGATAATCATTTTCATTTATAGTATTCTATGAATAGATGAGGGGGATAAAATGATAGGATTATAATCTGTTTTAAATCAAATGATGGCGACAGAACATAATCTGCACCATGAAGAAATTATGAAAAAAAGATATTTGTTTATCATGCTTATTGTTTTATCAATTGCGTCTATTTTTATCGGTGTAAAAGATATAAAACCGATAGATATTTTGCACTTAGATCAAGAACAAGTGCAAATCGTATTTATCAGTAGGCTGCCACGCTTGATCAGCATTATTGTTGCAGGAGTGAGTTTGAGTATAAGTGGCTTAATTATGCAGCAGCTGAGCAGAAATAAATTTGTATCTCCGACAACTGCGGGGACGATGGATAGTGCGAGATTAGGAGTTTTAGTCTCATTGATGCTATTCACAACAGCGAGTCCGCTTGAAAAAATGTTTGTTGCATTTGTTTTTGCGTTAGCTGGCACATTTTTATTTATGCAAATTTTGAAGAGAATTAAGTTTAAGGATACGATTTTTATTCCACTTGTCGGGATTATGTTTGGGAATATTATCAGTTCTATTACGACATTCTTTGCTTATAAATACGACTTAATTCAAAACATTTCTGCATGGCTACAAGGAGACTTTTCAATGGTTATGAAAGGAAGATATGAGATTTTATACTTGAGCATTCCGCTTGTAATCATTGCATTTTTATATGCAAACAGATTTACAGTTGCCGGAATGGGAGAGGATTTTGCAGCGAACTTAGGGATGAATTACAATCGAGTGTTAAATATCGGCCTAATTATCGTTGCGTTAATCTCAGCATTGGTTGTCTTGACTGTCGGAATGATT
Source organism: Bacillus sp. DX3.1 (assembly GCF_030292155.1). Lineage (NCBI taxonomy): Bacteria > Bacillati > Bacillota > Bacilli > Caryophanales > Bacillaceae > Bacillus > Bacillus sp. DX3.1. Next base: position 492,995 of record NZ_CP128153.1, read on the forward strand.
CCATTTTTAGGACTTATTATCCCGAATATCGTTTCGATTTATCGCGGGGATAACTTAAAGAATAGTTTACCTCATACAGCCTTACTAGGGGCAGTTTTTGTCCTGGCTTGCGATATATTTGGACGTATCATTATTTATCCGTATGAGATTTCCATTGGCCTTACAGTCGGTGTCATTGGAAGCGGAATCTTCCTTTATTTATTGATGAGGAGAAACGCGTATGCAGCATAGAAAACATACAAGTCATAAAAAAATGTTGGCAGTGCTTGCCGTTGTAACAGTCATAGTCATTGGGATTTTCTTATTTATTAACTTAAATATGAATAGTTTAGATTATGCATTGCCAAGAAGAGGAAAGAAATTGTTGGCAATGGTCATAACTGGCGGAGCGATTGCTTTTTCGTCTATGATTTTTCAGACAATTAGCAATAACCGTATTTTAACACCGAGTGTAATTGGTTTAGATTCGCTCTATATGTTTATACAAACCTTTGTTGTATTTGTGTTTGGGTCGAAACATATAACGATGATGAATACGAATGTTAACTTTCTTATATCGATTAGTTTAATGGTTGTTTTTTCAATGTTCCTTTATAGATTTCTCTTTAAGAGAGAGGGACAAAACATTTACTTCCTACTGTTAGTTGGATTAATATTTGGGGTATTATTCCAAAGTTTATCATCCTTTATGCAAGTGCTTATTGATCCGAACGAGTTTCAAATTATACAAGGAAAAATGTTTGCGAGTGTAAATAATGTGAAGACGGAGTTACTGATTACTTCGATCATCGGCATTATATTGGTTCTCGCTTATGTGTATAAAGAGTTAAAACTGTTAGATGTTTTATCACTCGGAAGAGATGAAGCGATTAACTTAGGAGTTGATTATGATAAGGTCGTGAAAAAGTTTTTGATTGTTATCGCGATTCTTGTTTCGATTTCTACAGCGTTAGTTGGACCGATTACGTTTTTAGGATTACTTGTGGTGAATGTCGCGCGTGAATGTTTACGTACATACCAGCACAAATATTTAATAGTAGGCTCTATCCTAATAAGTATTATCGCTTTAGTAGGCGGGCAATTAATCGTTGAGAGGGTATTTGAGTTTAATACAACTTTAAGCGTTATTGTTAACTTTGTAGGTGGAGTGTACTTCATTTATCTTCTATTAAAGGAGAGCAAGTCATGGTAGAAGTAAGAAATGTATCAAAGCAATATGGAAATAAAAATGTCGTCGAGGATGTCTCTATTAAAATAGCAAAAGGAAAAATCACATCTTTTATTGGGCCGAACGGAGCTGGGAAGAGTACAGTTCTGTCGATGATTAGCAGGCTATTAAAAAAGGATGCGGGTGAAATCTTTATTGAAGATAGGGAGATTAGTGAATGGAATAGCAGTGAACTTGCGAAAAAGATATCGATTTTGAAGCAAACAAATCATATTAATCTTAGACTTACGATTCGAGAATTAGTCAGCTTCGGAAGGTTTCCATATTCGCAAGGTAATCTGTCGAAAGAAGACTGGGACCATATTGAAGAGGCCATTCGTTATATGGAGCTAGAAGATATACAACATAAATATATCGACCAGCTTAGTGGTGGACAGAGGCAACGTGCTTATATTGCCATGGTCATTGCCCAAAATACAGAATACATTTTGTTAGATGAACCGCTTAACAACCTAGATATGAAGCACTCTGTTCAAATTATGAAGGTGCTGAGACGCTTAGTTGAAGAGCTTGGCAAAACGATTGTTATCGTAATTCATGATATCAATTTTGCCTCTTGTTACTCCGATTATATCGTTGCTTTGAAAGATGGAAAAGTAATGAAAGAAGGAGCAACAAATGAAATTATCGACCCAGCTGTTTTGAAAGACATATACGATATGGACATCCATATTGAAGAAATAGCGGGCAATAACATTTGTATTTATTTTTCATAATGGAAGTTATTTATATAAATCCATTTTGATTTTTCGACATATAAGCCGCGGCTATGGATAACAAAAGGTGACCTGCACTCGTTTTCTCTCTTTGTTTTCACTATGTCTGGGGCAGGAAAAGGATCTGACCGCTTCTATGCATGAACGGATGCTCTCTCCCACCTAAAAAGAAGGGTTTTATGTCGGTTTTTTAATTTGTATTTTTAATAAAAAATTTATAGAGGTGATTCGAATGAAGAAATTAGCAATGTTATTATTAACTTTCATGCTAGCTATCGTTGCTGTAGCATGTAGTAATAATTCTTCTGAAAAGAAGGAAGCAAGTGCAACAAAGAAAGATGAAGCAGAAATCACGATTAAGCATAAACTTGGGGAAACAAAAGTTAAGAAAAACCCTAAAAAAGTTGTGTTATTTGACTTCGGTTCATTAGATACATTAGATAAATTAGGTGTAGAAGTAACGGGCGTACCACAAAAGAGCATGCCTCAGTATCTTTCTAAATATAAAGATAAAAAATATACAAACGTTGGCGGCTTAAAAGAGCCAGACTTTGAAAAAATTAACGAAATCCAACCAGATTTAATCATTATTTCTGCAAGACAATCTGATTCTTATAAAGAATTCTCTGATATTGCTCCAACAATTTATGTAGAGCAAGAAACAAAAGATTACATGAAATCATTTAAAGACAACACAGAAATGTTAGCAAAAATCTTCGGTAAAGAAGATAAGGCGAAAAAAGAAATCGCAGCAGTTGAAAAAGATGTAAAAGCATTAAATGAAAAAGCAACGAAAAATGGTAAAAATGGTTTAATTATCTTAGCGAATGACGGTAAAGTAAGTGCATATGGTGCTGGTTCACGCTTCGGTATCATCCATGATGTATTTGGCGTAACTCCTGCAGATAAAGGTATCGAGGCATCTTCTCATGGTCAAAGTATTTCATTTGAATACATTCTTGAGAAAAACCCTGATTACTTATTCGTAATTGATAGAGGCGCTGTTGTTGGCGGAGAATCTTCTGCAAAACAAGTTGTTGAAAATGAACTTGTAAGCAAAACAAACGCTGCGAAAAACAATAACGTAGTTTACCTTGATGCAAACTACTGGTACCTATCTGGTGGCGGATTAGAGTCTGTTTCTGAAATGGTGAAAGAAGTATCTAAAGCCTTAAAATAATATGAGAAATAGTGGTAGGAATTTATTTCCTATCACTATTTTTATATAGTAAAGTAAAGAGCTTGTTATTTTCATAGAATAAGAGTAAACTCTGAAGTAGCTGAATAAGAAAACACATGGGAGCTTGCGGATGCAAGCTGAGAGTACGGCTAATCTGTCGTTGACCATTTGAACCTGTTGGATAATGCCAGCGTAGGGAGAGTGTAAAAGCACATGTTAAGGCACTTTGCATACGCGAAGTGTCTTTTTTGTTGTATCTCCCAATATTGAGACAAGGAGATGGAAAAGGAATGAAGATTCAAGAAATCGCAAAAGTAGTGGAAGTAGTGAGAGAGTCTAATCCACTTGTGCATAATATTACGAATGTTGTTGTGACAAACTTTACGGCTAACGGTTTACTTGCATTAGGAGCATCACCAGTGATGGCATATGCAAAAGAAGAAGTGGCGGAAATGGCTAGTATTGCGGGGGCACTTGTCTTAAATATGGGGACGCTTCGTCCAGAAGAAGTGGAAGCGATGATGATTGCCGGAAAATCAGCGAATTCACATGATGTACCTGTATTATTTGATCCAGTTGGCGCCGGGGCTACATCGTACCGAACAGAAGTAGCAAGACACATTCCAAGTGAAGTGAAATTAGCGATGATTCGCGGGAATGCAGCAGAAATTGCAAATGTTATTAATGAAAAGTGGGAAATTAAAGGTGTCGATGCAGGAGCTGGAAGTGGGGATGTTGTAGGGATTGCTAGGCAAGCAGCTGATGAGGTAGATACAGTCGCTGTGATTACCGGAAAAGAAGATATTGTAACAGATGGAGAGCGAACCGTTATCATTCGTAACGGTCATCCAATCTTAACGAAAGTAACAGGAACGGGCTGCTTATTAACATCTGTAATGGGGGCATTTGCAGCGGTTGAAAAAGATTATGTGAAGGCGGCAGTTGCAGCTTTAACGTTTTATGGCGTAGCAGCGGAAATTGCAGCAAGCAAAACAGTGGAGCAAGGGCCAGGAAGTTTCCAAATTGAATTTCTCAATCAGTTAGCAAATGTTACTGCAGCTGATATTGAACAATATGGAAATGTAGAAGAAGTTCGTTAAGAAGGGATGAGAGAAATGGCGCGTATTAATCAACAATATATATCCGAGTTGTTACAAGTGTATTTTATTATGGGGAGTAACAATTGCCGGAAAGATCCATTACAAGTATTGAAAGAAGCGCTCGATGGTGGAGTTACACTTTTTCAATTTCGTGAAAAGGGTGAAGGAGCTTTAACTGGAGAAGAACGGGTGCATTTTGCAAAGCAGTTACAGTCACTTTGCAAAGAGTATAAAGTTCCTTTTATCGTGAATGATGATGTAGAATTAGCAATTGCATTAGATGCAGATGGTGTGCATGTAGGGCAAGACGATGAAGGAATTACAACAGTTCGTGAAAAAATGGGAGATAAAATTGTTGGAGTATCTGCTCATACAATAGAAGAAGCACGTTTTGCAATTACAAATGGTGCAGACTATTTAGGCGTCGGACCGATTTTTCCAACGAGCACAAAAGAGGATGCAAAAGCAGTTCAAGGAACGAATGGTCTTCATCGTTTTAGAGAAGCGGGTATTAAGATACCGATTGTCGGCATTGGTGGAATTACAATTGAAAATGCCGCTTCAGTCGTTGAAGCAGGTGCAGATGGAGTATCGATTATTTCCGCAATTAGTTTAGCGGATTCTCCTTATAATAGTGCGAAGAGATTGGCTGAACAAGTGAAAAAATAATAAGTTGAAAAGCAAATTTATTTGTAGAAAACCCCTTCTCGATGTGAAGAAGGGGTTCTTTTTTATCTCGCATTAACGGGCAGTGGGAGATGAAGAAACCCCCACTGATCAAGGTTTCACTTTATTAATCATTTTCAAATAAAGAATTTTGAACGACCTAATTTATGAGTAAACAGTTTTATTGTCACTCTACAGTATAAAACAAACCGTGCCGCTCAAACTAACCTGTATGAATCTATTTCGTTTCGGAGGCGACAAAATGATTTCGTTACAAAATATTATAGCCGCTCATGAAAAAATGAAAGGCATTGTACATACGACACCATTAGATTACTCAAGTACATTTAGCGAGTTATCACATAATGAAGTGTATTTGAAGCTTGAAAATCTACAAAAGACTGGTTCTTTTAAGGTGCGTGGTTCTTATAATAAAATGGTTTCTCTTAATAAAGGTGAATTGGAGAATGGTGTAGTTGCAGCATCGGCTGGGAATCATGCGCAAGGAGTAGCCTATTCTAGTAATATGCTCGGCATTCCTTGTACGATTGTGATGCCAAAAGGTGCTCCGCTTAGTAAAGTACTTGCGACAAAGCGATACGGTGCACATGTGGAGTTACAAGGTGATGTATTTGATGATGCATTAGCTTATGCACTAGACTTAAAAGAACAAACAGGAGCGAAGTTTGTTCACCCGTTTGATGACGAATCCGTGATTGCTGGGCAAGGGACAGTTGGATTAGAAATATTGCAGCAGTTAGATAATGTGGATGCTGTTGTTTGTCCCGTTGGAGGCGGAGGATTGATTGCAGGTGTTGCGATGGCTATTAAAGAACAAAAGCCATCAGTAAAAATATATGGTGTACAAGCACTTGCTTGTCCCAGCATGAAGCAATCTTTACAAGAAAAGAAAGTCATTACAGTGGAATCCACGCCTACTATGGCAGATGGTATTGCAGTGAAAAGACCAGGGGAGCTCACGTTTCAGCTTGTACAGCGTTACGTAGATGATATTTTTTGCGTAGATGAAATGGAAATTGCGAGAACGATGTTAATGCTACTTGAACGTAATAAGTTATTAGTAGAAGGATCTGGAGCTAGTTCGTTAGCGGCATTGCTGTATCAAAAAATTCCTGTTCAAGAGAAAAAGGTTGTTTCGATTTTAAGTGGCGGTAATGTCGATGTAAACTTTATTGCTCGTATTATTGAGCATGGAATGGTTGAAGCAGGGCGCTTTGTTCATATTGCAACAACGATTAAAGATAAACCAGGGCATCTACAGCATTTACTCGAAATTGTAACAAGTTTTGAAGCAAATGTACTGCATATTCATTTAGAGAGGATTGGAACAAAAGTGTTTCCAGGGTATGCACAGCTTCATTTATCGCTAGAAACGAAGGATAAAAATCATATTGAAGAAGTATTAAGTGGGATAGAAAAGAAAGGATATAATGTAGAAATTATTGAATAAAAGTTTAAACAAACGTTTGATTAAATTTTTAACACAAAAAGCACAAACCTTTTGTTATGAAAAGGTTTGTGCTTTTTGAATGATTTAAAACATGATTGAAATTAATAGCATACCAATTCCAATAGAGGCGAATGTTGCGACAAGACCGGGAATCATAAAGCTATGATTTAAAACATATTTTCCAATACGAGTCGTTCCTGTACGGTCAAAGTTAATGGCAGCAACGATTGTTCCGTAGTTTGGAATGAAGAAATAACCATTTACTGCTGGGAACATTGCAATTAGTAGTGCAGGTGGAATGCCGAGTGACAATCCGAGTGGCACTAAAGCACGTACTGTTGCAGCTTGACTGTACAGTAAAATAGATAAGATAAATAGTGCGATGGCGAATAACCAAGGTGCGCTTGTTACTAAGTGCTGAATCGATCCTTGAATGATATTTAAGTTTCCATTGAAGAATGTATCACCCATCCAAGCGATACCGAAAATTGCAACAACGGCTGTAGCTCCAGCCTTAAAGACGTTGCCAGACACAATGCTTTCTACATTTGGCTTACAGAAGATAATAATAAGGGCAGCAATTGTAAGCATGACCATTTCAATTGTGTAAGGCATCGATAGACGAACCAATTTTCCATCTACCATCCAGCCTGGACGAAGTGCTTCAAATGAACCAAGAAGAACAACAAAAACTGTTGCGAATAAGAAAAGAAGAACGGATAGTTTTGCGCCTTTTGTGATGGTGAATTTTCCCTTTTCTTCGAGTTTAGGAATCATACCTTCTTTTAAACGCTTTAAGTATTCTGGATCTTCATTTAATTCTTTACCCATTTTGCTTGCAACGAAAGCTGCTAACATACAAGCAATAAATGTAGAAGGAATACTCACTTTTAAAATGTCTAGCAATGTGATTTTATAATCAGCTAGCATTGCTAGAAGTGCAACGGTTGCAGCAGAGATTGGACTTGCTGTAATTGCTTGCTGTGAGGCGATTACGGCAATCGACATCGGACGTTCTGGTCTAATTCCTGATTCGCGTGATACTTCTGCAATAACAGGGAGTACGGAATAGGCAACGTGACCAGTCCCTGCGCATAATGTAAATAAATATGTCACAATTGGTGCGAAGAATGTAATACGCTTTGGATTTTTACGAAGTGCTTTTTCTGCAAGATGGACAAGATAATCCATTCCACCAGCAGCTTGCAGTGCACCAGCAGCTGTAATGACTGCTAAAATCATCAGCATAACGTCAATTGGGGGAGCTGTAGGCTGTAGATGGAAGACGAATACGAGTATCGCCATACCAACACCGCCCATTACTCCTAGGCCAACACCACCAAGACGTGCACCGATAAAAATACAGAGTAGTAAGGTGATAAATTGTAGCCAAAACATGATAAAATACCTCCAAAATCCATATGGTAAGATATTTTTGAATAATTTAATTTGAATGATGATTATTAAATTAAACAAATGAAAGCTTTGTATATAAACCTTTTTTATTATATAACACATAAAAAGTAACATTCACTATATTTAGTGAAATTATTTTGACAGAATAATCATTAAAATTTAATGTTTTTTATATAAAGATATAATAAAAAACAAAATGAAGATGATGTGTAACTTATTCATCACGGAAGAGCAATTTCTGAAAAGTGAGGGAACGGAGCGATAGAGGCTAAGAGGGGGAACAGCTAGTCGGTGACTGGATAGTAGGGTGTATGTGCAAATAATCTCCTTTCTATGGTTCATATATAGAAAGGAGATTAAGAGAAATATGAGTTAGAAAAAACATAGAACTATATAAATCCATTTTGATTTTTCGACATATAGCCGCGGTTATGGATAACAAAAGGTGACCTGCACTCGTTTTCTCTCTTTGTTTTCACTTCGCATGGGGCAGGAAAAGGATCTGACCGCTTCTATGCATGACTGGATGCTCTCTCCCACCTAAAAAGAAGGGGTTTATGTCGGTTTTTTAATTTGTATTTATATAGATAGACGCCATATTTCGTATTTTAAATAGAATAAGATAAATCATTTTGGTCTTTAACAGTACTCCAACAGAAGTCCCCTTCTTCAAACGGCCCGTTAGAATGTTAAGGAGGGGTCATTCACAAAAAGGAGACAAGAAACACCTTATTTGTTTGTTTGAAAAAATAAATCATGCTACAATGAAAACAAATTAAGAACGGGGAGCCAATTGGCTGAGAGGATGCAAGAATGCATCGACCCTCAACCTGATCTGGATAATGCCAGCGTAGGGAGTTACTTAAAGTGATGTAAGCAAACGTTATTGTGTAATAACTTGCATACAAGGCTTTCCTACGTAATCGTAGGAAAGCCTTTTCTTTTTACTAAACATATTTTGCAAGGGGGATTTTAGTATGTCACAACAAGTTACGATTTCATTTTCAGTAGTACCACAAGCAAAAACGAAAGATCTATATGCCGTTGTTGATAAAGCAATTGAAGTTGTACAACAATCTGGTGTGCGCTACGAAGTGGGAGCTATGGAAACAACGCTGGAAGGAGAATTAGACGTACTTCTTGACGTAATTAAACGTGCACAACAAGCTTGCGTCGATGCTGGAGCAGAAGAAGTTATTACTTCTATTAAAATTCACTATCGTCCAAGTACTGGTGTATCAATTGATGAAAAAGTTTGGAAGTACCGTGATGAATATGCAAAACCAGAAGCGATCTAACATAACAATTACAACGATTTGGATTATCCTTCTCATTGCTATATGGGAAGGATCTGTTTCATTATTTAAAATTGAACCATGGATTTTACCAAAGCCTTCTGCAATTGTACAAGAGCTTATTGCGATGAAAGATTTATTATTACCAAATACGGTGCAAACACTGCAAGAAGTCGTAATAGGATTGTTTTTTGCGATTCTACTTGGAACGAGTATTGCAATTATTATGGATGTTATTCCGCTGTTTCGCATTTTAATTAATCCGTTACTCGTTATTTCGCAAACGATTCCGATTGTTGTGCTTGCACCTTTGTTTATTATTTGGTTCGGATATGGAATGCTGCCAAAGGTGATGGTCGTTATTCTTGTCTGTTTCTTTCCGATTGCTCTTAGTATTTTAGAAGGCTTTCAAACAGTTGATAAAAACATGCTCAAGCTATTACAGACAATGCGTGCGACAAAATGGCAAGTGTATCAAAAGGTGAAATTTCCAGCGGTGCTCCCATACTTTTTCTCTGGGCTAAAAATTGCCGTTACATATAGCGTGATGGGAGCAATTATTGGAGAATGGCTTGGGGCGAGTGAAGGGTTAGGCGTTATGCTGACACGTGCAACGAAATCCTTTTTAACAGCTCGTGTATTTGGCATTGCAACCATTATCGTAATGGTGACATTGCTCTTGTATTCTATCGTAGAATTTATGGCAAGACTAACAGCACCATGGATATACAGAAGGGACGATAAAAAATGAAAAAAGGCTTAAAAGTCATGCTCGCAGCTTTATTAGCAGTTGGCGTGGTGGGTTGTTCTACAGCGAAGAAAGAAGAGAGTGCAGATAAAGAGAAGAAAGTAAAAGTTGTCTTGGATTGGTTTCCAAATACAAACCATACTGGTTTATATGTAGCGAAGACGAAAGATTATTATAAAAAACAAGGTTTAGATGTGGAAATCATTCAGCCAGGAGATAACGTGTCTGCGGAACAAATGATTGCATCAGGAAAAGCAGATTTCGGTGTGAGCTATCAAGAAAACGTAACATCTGCTCGCGTTGAAGGGATTCCAGTTGTTTCAATTGGAGCAATTATTCAGCATAATACATCTGCTTTCGCTTCACTTAAAAAAGATAATATTACCTCTCCAAAAGATTTCGAAGGTAAACGTTACGGCGGTTGGGGTGCACCAGCGGAAGAAGCAACGTTAAAAACAATTATGAATAAACATAATGCTGATTTTAATAAAGTAGAGAAGATCGTTCTTGGACAAACCGATTTCTTTAAATCAATCGGGCGCGATGCAGACTTTGAATGGATTTATTATGGCTGGGACGGCATTGAAGCAAAACGCCAAGGAAAAGAATTAAATACAGTGATGGTAAAAGATTTAGATCCAGCACTGGATTTTTATAGTCCTGTAATTATTACGAGTGAAAAACATACAAAACAAGATAAAGATTTTGTGAAAAAATTCATGACTGCAACAGCAGAAGGGTATAACTTTGCAATTAAAGAGCCGAAAGAATCAGCTGACATTTTAATTAAAAATGTACCAGATATTAATAAAGAGTTAGTACAAGAGAGTCAAAAATGGTTAAGTACGAAGTATCAAGACGATGCGAAAGCATGGGGAGTACAGAAGGAAGAGGTTTGGACGAACTACATGAATTTCTTACATGATAATAAAGTTATTAAAAAGAAAATTGATGTAAACGCGGCCTTTACAAATGAATTCCTTCCAAGTGAAAAATGAGTGGATTACAAATAAAAGACGTTGTAAAAGCATTTGATGGGAAAAATGTGCTAGAAAAGATTAGTGCTTCCATACAAGAAGGAGAATTTGTCTCATTTGTCGGACCGAGTGGCTGCGGAAAAAGTACGCTATTAAATATGATTGCCAGTATTGAAGAGATGACTAGCGGTGAAGTGGTTTATAACGATGTGCCTGTTAAAAAGCAGGATATCGTAAGCTATATGCCGCAGCAAGATCTTCTCTTGCCGTGGCGCTCTGCCTTGCAAAATATTGTTCTTCCCCTAGAGATTGATGGAAAGGCAAAGAAAGAGCGGTTCGCAGAAGGAATGGAAGCATTGAAGCAGTTCGGTCTTTCTGAATATGCGAACCATTATCCAGATGCGCTATCAGGTGGCATGCGTCAGCGTATTAGTTTCTTGCGTACCTACTTATGTGAAAAGCCTATTATGCTGCTTGATGAACCGTTTGGTAAGCTAGATGCATTTACAAAAATGGAGGTGCATCGCTGGCTGCTAGATTCATGGCATCAAGAAAAACAAACGATCATTATGGTAACGCATGACTTAGATGAAGCGATTTTATTATCTGATCGCGTGTTTATTATGTCGCAACGACCAGCAACACTTGTAGGTGAAGTAAACGTAAACTTACCTCGTCCTCGTACGATGGATATGTTAACATCTCTTGAACTAAAAGAAGATAAAGCTGAAATTTTAGGGATATTAGCTCCTTATATGCGGAAGTAATGAAAGCCACTTAACAGTTTTTTGTATAATGACTGCTAAGTGGCTTTTTTCGTTTGGAAGAAATTTTTAAAGAAAAAGATTGAATGAAAGAGGAACAAAACAATTCATGACGAATAAAATATAAGAGCATGGAGCATGCTTATTATGAAACAATAATGATTTTTAAAGGAGTGAAAGGATAAGATGACTTTATCAACTGTTCTTCAAATGGTTTTAGCTTGATGCGGGAGAAGTCTGCCCATTTTTTAAGTTTAAGCCAAATTGAAGACAGCAGATAAAGAGCCTTAATCCTTTTTTACGATAATAAATTGTAATGGGTAAGGTGTGTTCGCCTTACCCATTTTTATGTATAAAATTAAATAACATCTTTATTTTTGCTGTTCTCTCTATTTGGCTTTTTATTTGAAGTAAAAAGGAGAGAATGAAATGAGTGTATTAACAGTAGAAAATCTTACGCATACGTACGGCGATAAAACCATTTTTTATAATGCTTGTTTTCGGTTATTAAAAGGGGAACATATTGGGCTTGTCGGAAGTAATGGAGCAGGGAAATCAACATTGCTTCGCCTTTTAACAGGAGAAATTTTACCGGATGCGGGGAAAATTGAATGGTTCCCACATGTGAAAATTGGCTTTTTACAGCAGCACATTGATTTACAAGCAGGAACAACCATTGAGGAATATTTACGAAGTGCATTTTCCCATTTATATACTGTTGAACGTGAAATGATGGTAATTGCCGAAAAGATGTCAGAAGCAACCGAATTAGAGAAGTTGTTAGTACAATATGGAGAATTACAAAGTGTACTAGAGAGCTCAGATTTTTATCAAGTTCATACAAAGATAGAAGAAGTAGCAGCTGGATTAGGATTACTCGATCTAGGGATGAACAAAGATGTTACGAAGCTAAGTGGTGGGCAACGTACAAAATTATTGTTAGGTAAACTACTCTTAGAGCAGCCACAAGTTTTACTATTAGATGAACCAACAAACTATTTAGATACAGTTCATATAGAGTGGTTAACATCTTATTTACGAGCGTATGAACATGCTTATATTGTTGTTTCACATGATGAGGTATTTTTAAATAAAATTACGAATGTAATTTATCATTTAGAGGGACAAAGGATAGACCGGTATATAGGAAATTATGAAGTATTTTTACAAAGCTATCAACAACGCAAACAACAATTACAAGCAGCGTACGAAAGACAACGAGAGGAAATTGGAAAATTAGAGGTCTTTATTCAAAAAAATAAAAATCGTAATGCAAAGCAAGCGAAAAGTCGTGAGAAAGTGTTAGACAAAATAAAAAGGATAGGAAAGCCTAACACAGTACCACAGCTGCGCTTTCAGTTCCAAGTTCATACTGATCCGGTGAGCCGTATATTACAAGCAAGCCAAATACAAATTGGTTATACAGAACCGTTATTTCCACCGTTTGATTTACAAATAAAGCGAGGCGAAAAGATTGCGATTGTTGGTCATAATGGAATTGGAAAAACAACGATGTTAAAAACGTTACTTGGGTATGTAAAGCCGTTAGGCGGAGCAGTATGTGCCGGAGAACGAGTAAAGCCTGCTTATTTTGCACAAGAAGAACTTGCTGTAGAATTAACGCCATTGGAACAAGTATGGTCGGATCGTCCTGATATGACACAAAAAGAAATCCGCCAATCTTTAGCAAGATGTGGCTTAAAAGAAGATCATATTCGCCAGCCGCTTTGTTTCTTAAGTGGTGGTGAACAGACAAAAGTACGTTTATGTGAGCTTATGCTAACAGAAAGTAATGTTTTGATTTTAGATGAGCCAACGAATCATCTAGACATACATGCAAAAGAGGCGTTACAAGAAGCGTTGAAGCAATATAAAGGAACCGTTTTACTTGTGTCACATGAACCTTCTTTTTATGAGTCATGGGTGACGCGTGTTTGGGATATGGAGAGTCGGAGTTTCATGTAGTTTGGTAAATTGAAGGGTGTTCGTAATAATAGCTAATGCCTTTTAGGTGGGGGATCAACTGCCCGTAAAACCTCCACTGATTAAAGTTTCACTTTATTTTAAAATAACATTTTTTGAAAAGAAAATATTTTTAGAAAAATATGATTGACAAAATTTTTTGTAAGATTTACTATTAGTACCATAGTTTTTTTAAAATTTTATAAAAATACTCTTATCCAGAGTGGCGGAGGGACTGGCCCGATGATGCCCGGCAACCCAGCTCATGAATTTTATTATGAGCTAGGGTGCTAATTCCTGCAAAACGATTTTCGTTTTGGAAGATAAGAGAGGAGCCTATTTTGTTTATTCGACACCTCTCTTATTAGAGAGGTGTTTTTTGTTTAGAAAAGAGAGAGATTGAGGGGGAATTGTATATGAAGAAGCTATTATTAAGTATTGTAAGTGGAGCCGTATTGCTATTAGGGGCATGTAGTGCCGATGCTGGGAAGGAAGCAAAAGCGCTAGATGAGAAGAAAATTACAGTCGGCGTAACGGGTGGACCGCATGAACAAATTTTTGAGAAGGTAAAAGAAGTAGCGGCGAAAGATGGTTTGCAATTGGAATTAAAGGTGTTCAACGATTATGTAATGCCGAATGTATCGTTAGATGAAAAAGACATTGATGTGAATAGTTTTCAAACGAAGACCTATTTCGATGCATTTAAAGAAGAACGTAAGATGGAGTTAACAGCGGTGTTTTCGACCGTAACATTTCCAATGGGCGTATATTCCAAACAAATTAAAGATGTAAAGGATTTAAAAGACGGAGATGCAATTGCGGTACCAAATGATCCAACAAATGAATTACGTGCATTGAAATTGTTTGAAAAAGCGGGCGTCTTAAAAGTTGATCCAAAAGCAACAGAGAAAGCAACTGCAAAAGATGTGATTGAAAATCCGAAGAACTTAAAAATTATTGAATTAGAAGCATCGCAGTTACCAACGCAGTTAAATGAGGTAAAAGCAGCTGCCATTAATACGAACTTTGCACTAGGAGCAAAACTGCATCCAGCAAAAGATTCTATTTTTCGAGAAGGAAAAGATTCACCATATGTGAACTGGGTTGTTGTTCGTACAGAAAATAAAGATGATGCAGCTGTGAAAAAATTAAAGAAAGCTTATCAATCTAAAGAAGTGAAAGAGTTTATTGAGAAAAAATTCGATGGTTCTGTATTGCCGTCTTGGTAGGAGCTGACTACGATGATTGAATTGAAAAATGTATCCAAAATATTTACAACAAAAAAAGGAGACGTGGAAGCTCTTAAACCAACTTCATTCAGAGTGAAAAAAGGAGAAGTATTTGGGATCATCGGGTATAGCGGTGCTGGGAAGAGTACATTAATCCGCTGTGTGAATGTATTAGAAAAACCGACGACAGGTCATGTAATTGTAAATGGAAATGATTTAACAGCTTTATCTACAAAAGAGTTAGCAAAGGCAAGACAAAAAATCGGGATGATTTTTCAAGGGTTTAACTTATTAAAGACAGTAAATGTGTATGAAAATATTGCTTTGCCTTTACGACTTACGGGAATTTCGAAAACGGAAATTGAAAATAGAGTAGAAAAATATTTACGCATGGTCGGTCTTTTTGACCGAAAAGATGCCTATCCAAATGAACTTTCTGGTGGACAGAAACAACGTGTTGCGATCGCACGTGCATTATCACATGAACCAGAAGTGTTGTTAAGTGATGAGGCGACAAGTGCGCTAGACCCTGAGACAACAGAGTCTATTTTAGATTTATTATTAGAGATCAATGAAAAAATAGGTATTACTATTTTACTGATTACACATGAAATGAATGTGATTCAGCGTATATGTGATCGCGTTGCGGTGATGGAGCATGGGGCTGTTGTAGAGAGTGGTACAGTAAAGGAAGTCTTTACAAATCCGCAACATGCAACGACGGAAAAATTTGTGAACAGTGCTTTTGCAGCCAAAATTCCAGCGGCATTACAATCGGAGCTAAAGGATACGGGTGAAATTGTGACACTCTCCTTCATCGGGAACTCTTCTGGTGAACCGGCACTTGCAGTAGCAACAAAACGATTCCAAGTGTATCCCAATATTTTATCTGGTAATATTACGCAGCTAAAACATGAAGCATATGGAAAGTTAATTGTTCATATGCAGGGGGAAAAAAGTGAAGTGCACCGAGCATTAGTGTTTTTACAGGAACAAGGAATCATCGTAGAAGGAGGCAGAGAAGAACATGGAAAGCAAATCCTTTTTGGCTGAATGGGGCAAAATTATTTGGGAGGCAACCATTCAAACATTCCAAATGACATCCATCTCACTGCTCATATCTATCATTATCGCCTTACCGCTTGGCGTAACACTTGTCTTAACAAGACCAGGTGGCCAGCACGAGAATAAACTTGTATATCCTATTTTAAATACGGTTATTAATATTATTCGATCTGTTCCATTTATTATTCTATTATTCTTTATTTTGCCGTTTACAAAGCTAATCATGGGAACATCGATTGGAGTAAAAGGTGTAATTGTACCACTTGTTGTATTTACTGCCCCTTATATCGCACGCTTAATGGAAACAGCATTATTAGAAGTTGATCGCGGTGTGATTGAAGCATATCAAGCAATGGGAATTTCCACAGTGAAAATTATTTGGCACGTAATGGTTAGAGAGGCCCGTCCATCTCTTGTGCTAGGCTTGACAATTGCGACAATCGGGCTAATTGGTGCAACGGCTATGGCTGGACTAGTAGGAGCTGGTGGACTTGGAGATTTAGCTTATCGTTTTGGGCATTTACGATATGAACCAGAAGTAATGTATGCAACAGTTTTTATTTTAATTATTCTTGTTCAAGGTTTGCAATCCTTTGGTAACGGGATTGCTAGGAAATTAAAGAAAGATTAATAGAAATGCGGTGTCTCTATCATAAGAGACACCGCATTTTTTAGTTCCCAGATATATATAAATACAAATTAAAAAACCGACATAAAACCCTTCTTTTTAGGTGGGAGAGAGCATCCAGCCATGTATAGAAGCGGTCAGATCCTTTTCCTGCACCACTAATTATAACTGTTTCCACAGCAGGAATTTCGTCATTCCGTCCAGCATTTGTAACCACATTTTGAGAAAAATTGTGGCACTGATTTCATTTCATAGCATGGTAGCATTTTAAATTTTCATGTAAAATAATAGTAAAAATAGGTAAGGGAGGGAATAACATGGATATTTTCTTGAGCTTTGCTGAGGAACGGATTCGTCAGGCAATAAATAATGGTGACTTTGATGATCTTCCTGGAAAAGGAAAACCCCCACTGATTAAAGTTGCACTTTATAAAAACTGAAAACTGTGGTGTTTGTGATGTCATGCTAGAGAAGGTAAGTCGTTTTCTAAAACAGTATCAGAATGTGGTAAATATTGTTCTTTCATTGCAGGACATGAAAGAAATTTCAGCGAAGTATTTAGTATTTACAGCACCAACGGTCTTATTATTTTATGAGGGCAAAGAGATATTACGTGAATCACGATTCATTTCGTTAGAGAAGATAGATCGAAAGCTACAACTATTTCAATAGTGGAAGGAGACGTTTTACATGGGAATTGCAATAGGTGCATTGTTCATTTTTATTGTAATCGGAATGATTGCAAAAGAAGTCAGATCTAGTAAGCGTAAGAAAAAATTATATAAATCAGATACTGGCGATAGCTCGGCTACGACTTCTACACCGTTTTTCTTTGCGGGATCTGATAGTTCAAATGACTGCGGTAGCTCTTTTGGTGGAGACAGCAGTTCTTCTGGCGGCGATGGAGGTAGCTGCGGCGGTGGCGGAGATTAATGTGTGATACGCCCTTTCAGGGTGTACTTCTTTTTTAAACAAACGTTTGATTAGTAGACTTCAACCCGCATGGAATAAGCTAAACAAACATTTGTTTAATTGATCCCGCATTAATGGGCAGTAAAACCTACACTGATTAAAGTTTCACTTGATATAGCAGCCGTAAAGGTATTTTTTTATTTAGACTATATTACAAAATAAAGAAAAAACAATGTTATAAAGGGAATAGAAATGAAAAAGACACCAAAAGTAAAAAACAAAGGGGAAATCGCGTTATTTTTAATAGCAGCAGGAGCGGTAGTTATCGTTAAATTCGCATTCAAAGTGGGCATCATTCATACGATCCGCATGTGGTTTGAAAATATATTTTAATAAGTAGGAATAAGGCCTCTTGTAATAGAGGTTCTTTATTTGTTAATATTAGACTGAATGGTCGGTTTAGTGAGGTGTGCAAATGAGAAAAAGTGCAGAAGAAATAAAAAAAGAAATTGCTTATCAAGCAGAAGTGTTATTTTCACAAAAAGGCTATGCTGCAACATCTATGGAAGATATTTGTGAAATTACAGAGCGTAGTAAGGGCAGTATTTATTATCACTTTAAAAGTAAGGAAGAATTGTTCCTATTCGTGGTAAAACAGCATACGTATGATTGGCTTGAAAAGTGGACAGAAAAAGAAAAGCAATATCGCACGAGTACCGAAAAATTATATGGTCTTGCTGAGTATCATGTAGAAGATACGCAACACCCTATATTTAGCGCGGTTGAAGAGTTTGTAACGAGTCAAGTTGTAAGCAAAGATATTATGGATGAAATGATAGCATTAACAAGAGAATCGTATCGTGTGTTCGAAACGTTAATTGAAGAAGGAATGGCGTCAGGAGAATTCCGTCAAGATGATGTACGGGATCTTATGTATATCGTAAATGGTTTATTATCTGGTCTTGGCGTTCTTTACTACGAAGTAGATTCTACAGAAATGAAACGAATTTATAAAAAAGCAATTGATGTATTGTTACAAGGAATGGCAGCTGAATAATCAGCAGCTTTTCTTCTGCATTAAAATAGACTGAACGGTCGGTTTAAAAAGTGGGGAGATATAATGAAAGATTTATTAAAAAATCGAGCATTTATGCTCGTTATGATTTCTGATATTTTACAGCAGTTTGCAATTTGGATTCGGAATATGGCACTTTTGTATTTTGTGATGGAGCAAACAAATAATGATCCTGTTTCTGTTTCATTATTATCTGTTATGGAATATGCGCCAATTTTTATCTTTTCCTTTATCGGCGGAGCACTAGCAGATCGTTGGAACCCGAAGCGAACGATGGTAGCTGGAGATATGTTAAGTATGTTATCTATCATTGGGATTGTCTTATTATTAAAAGTTAACTATTGGGAAGCTATATTTTTTATAACGTTTGTTTCAGCGGTCGTCGGCCAATTTTCACAACCTTCATCATCGCGTGTGTTTAAGCGTCATGTAGAAGAGAAACAAGTTGCAACCGCTATTGCAATGAGTCAAAGTTTACAGTCAATATTCCTTATTTTTGGGCCAGTTGTAGGGACAATTGTTTATACTCAGCTTGGACTTTTTGTTTCACTATATAGTTTAATTGGTTTATTTATGTTATCTGCTATCTGTCTTTCATTTTTGCCAAAGTGGATGGAAAAAGAAAAACCTGCACGCGTTTCATTATGGAATGATATAAAAGAAGGATGGAAATATGTTCTTCAAACAAAAAATCTATTGATGATTGCGATTGCTTTTTCTATTATTGGTTTAGCAGTTGGGTTAACACAACCACTAGAAGCGTTTCTTGTTATTGAGCGATTAGGGATGGAAAAGGAAGCTGTGCAATATTTAACAGCTGCTGATGGAATGGGTATGTTAATCGGAGGCGTGGTGGCAGCAGTATTTGCTTCGAAAGTAAATCCGAAAAAAATGTTTGTATTTGGTATGACAGTCTTGGCCATTTCGTTTCTTGTTGAGGGCCTATCTACATCGTTTTGGCTCACTAGTATGATGCGATTTGGAACAGGGATTTGTTTAGCATGCGTTAATATTGTTGTTGGAACGCTTATGATTCAAATGGTACCAGAAAATATGGTGGGGCGTGTAAATGGTACCATTTTACCGTTATTCATGGGTACCATGTTAATTGGAACCTCTTTAGCCGGAGGATTGAAGGAACTGACATCACTCATTGTTGTATTTTGTATAGCGATGCTTTTCATTTTACTTGCAATTG
Organism: Bacillus sp. DX3.1; assembly: GCF_030292155.1. Lineage (NCBI taxonomy): Bacteria > Bacillati > Bacillota > Bacilli > Caryophanales > Bacillaceae > Bacillus > Bacillus sp. DX3.1. The sequence continues at coordinate 512,625 of NZ_CP128153.1, forward strand.
TACCGATATTACGAATGAACATGGAAGAAAAGCATGAGGCGTAGTAAAGGCACTTTAAAATCTAATTTTAACAATACTCCAACAGAAGTTCTCTTCCTCAAGCAGGTGCAGGGCATGAATGGGGGGGCTTACTGCCCTCTAATGCGGGATAAATACAATCCGAGTTGAGCGCTTGCGTTCCGTTTAGCTGAAGTGTTAGGCACAATCGTTGATAAGTTGTTTCTATCTAAATATATAGAAGATGAAAATATAAAAAATGTCCCATTCTATATGAATGGGACATTTTTTATATTATAACGTTTCTGATTTTGGCGCAGGTGGTGTAACGGAAGCTGTGTCTTCTGGTACGCGTGTTAATATAAATCCACCGATAATAAATAGAATGATAATGCTTAGTACACCAGCATTTGTTTTCCCTGTTAGTTGAGTTGTTACACCGACTAGAACAGGGCCCATAATAGCTGCAAATTTACCAAAGATATTGTAAAAACCGAAGAATTCATTAGCAGATTCTTTCGGTACAAGCTTCGCAAAATAAGAGCGGCTTAATGCTTGAATACCGCCTTGGGAAGTTGCGACAAGCATTGCTAAAATCCAAAAATCGAGTGTTGTTTTTAAGAAATAAGCGTATGCACAAATAATGATATAAATCATGATACCGATATATAACATTTTCTTTCCTTTGAATGTTTCAGATAGTTTCCCATACAATAAGGCAAATGGACAAGCAACGATCTGCGTTACAAATAAAATGATAAGTAAGTTTGTCGCGCTTATACCAAGGTCCGTTCCGTAAGCTGTGGACATTGTAATGATTGTATCGACACCATCAATATAGAAGAAGTAAGCAAGGAGAAACAAAAATACAGTTCGGTATTGACGGATGTTCTTAAATGTATGAGCTAAACGCTTAAAGCTCATTTTAATTGGTTTTGGATGACGTTCGATATAATGTGTTTGTTCTACATTTTTGAGCATTGGAATCGTAAATAGTCCCCACCAAAGTGCTGTGATGGCAAATGAAATTTGACTTGCAATGCTGACAGATAATGGGATGATTCCTTTTTGTGCAAGAATAATAAGAGCGATGCAACCGATAAATGGTATCGTACTCCCGATATACCCTAATGCAAAGCCGCGTGTTGAAATACGATCCATTCTGTCTTCTGTTGTAACATCAACTAAAAATGCATCATAGAAAATATTTGCTCCAGCAAACCCAACTAAAGCGAGCATATAGCAGCCTAGCAGTAAGAACCATTGTGAGGTTGGGACAATTGATAACATACTTGTAAATACAATACCAAGTGCAAAAAAGAATGTGAAGAAACGCTTTTTAAATCCTTTATAATCGGCAATTGTACCAAGAATTGGAGCAAGAATAGAAATTAAAAGCGTAGATAATGAGGTGGCATATCCCCAAAATGCTGTTGAATTTGCCCCGGTGATGCCAGCTTCTTTTGCCGCCGCTTTGAAATAGATCGGGAATAGTGCAGTTGTAATGACGAGCGAATATACAGAGTTTGCCCAGTCATACAATATCCAGCTCTTTTCTTGTCTGGACATTTTTTTCATATCATGTTCCTCCTCAAATTTGTTCTAACATTAGTGTACAAAATAAAAATCGTAAAAAGAGAAACAGAGGTAAGTTTTACGTAACTTTTACATATATACACATTTCTTTACAATTGAAGTAAATCCTCTATAACCGTTCCGTCTGTCTCACCGAGATGCAATCCAAGCAATCGTGCAATTGTCGGTCCTTCGTCAATGAGACGCATATAGGGAATAATTACTCCTGGGCGAATGCCTTTCCCAGCAGCCATAAAAATAGTTTCATAGTTTGGCTTTGTCGGAGAATATCCATGCGTACCAAACGTATATTTTTTACTGGAAGTTACATCTTTCTCCGTGATTTCTTTTATAAAATCCCCTGTATAGTTTTCTACAAAGTAATAGCCTTCTCGTGCTTCAAGCATAAAGAGACAACGGCCATCAGCTCCGCGTTCTTTTACCTCTTCATCATGTAGTATAAATTCAATTCCGTTTTGCTTATCTTGGAGAAGTTCTTCAAGAAGCAGTTGCACAGCTTGAATGGTTTCAATATCATTTTTATCTTTTACATACACGTAAGCTGAACCATCACAGCTTTGACAATATGCTTTCCAATCTGTTAATTTGCCTTTTGGATTAACGGAAATCAGTCCTTTTTGATGGAAAAGAACATTTAACTGAATGGCTTTATTTTCGCTTAAAGCACTATGATCACCGAGGGCAATAATTGTACTTTCTTCGTACATATCACTATCTTTCAATGCTTGAATAATCTTTCCTAGCCTTTCATCATGACGATGAATAGCGGCTGTCGTTTCGTCCGAAGAAAATCCATAATAATGCCGCTGTGTATCTAAATCTGTAAAGTGGACAAACATGACGTTAGGTTTTTTAGTTTGAATGGTATGTATAGCAGAAGCGAGAACGAAATCATCAAGCTCAGGCTGTGACAATCCATTTCTAATATGGCCAAAACGACGATTTAAATCTAGTTGATACCATGGACTTCCGCTAAATAATGAAACGAGAACTTGATTTTGCCACGGTCTGTTTGGAAAAATTTCTGGTAAGTTGTAGTCGATTTTGGCTCTACCTGTAACAGGCCATAGAAGTGCAGCGGTTGTTAAATTTGCTTTTCGTGCTTCATCATAGAGCGTTGTTCCTTTAATAGAACGGCGATACCAATGCCAATCAGGGGATTCCCTTCCAGGTTGCAGTAATGTATTACTTACAACACCATGTTTGGCAGGGTAATTACCAGTTACAATGGTGGTATGACTTGGATATGTTACGGAAGGATAAATCCCTTCTACTTTTCGGGCAAGGGCGCCTCGCTCTATTAAAGAACGAAAATGAGGAAGTTTTTGTAGTATAGGAAAATCTAAAGCTGATAAACAGTCAAAAGATAAAATAATTGCATGTTTTGTTAATGGTTTGCCCATAGAATATACCTCCGATTTATATAAATACAAATTAAAAAGCCGACATAAAACCCTTCTTTTTAGGTGGGAGAGAGCATCCGGCCATGTATAGAAGCGGTCAGATCCTTTTCCTGCCCAGACATAGTGAAAACAAAGAGAGAAAACGAGTGCAGGTTACCTTTTGTTATCCATAGCAGCGGCTTATATGTCGAAAAATCAAAATGGATTTATATATATAAAATGTATTAATATATATTACTATTAATACCTGGTTATAAAAACTTATTTTTGTAAAAAGTTTATTGTTTATTTTTTGAATTTTTAAACATATAATAAGTATAAGGAAATGAATGGAAGGAGGGGATATGATGAATGGATTTGAAACATTTTTTATTATTGGTGCTGTAACAATTCTTATTGTGTTTACTGTTTCTTTTTTGTTAAAGAAACAATTTCCACATAGAAGATTTGATATTATATTTGCACTCATTTTAATGCTCCTCTGTTTTGTTTTCTTCCCCGTTACAGTTTTTGCAATTGGTGGCTGGGATGGAATGGGTTATGCGATTGCGTGTTTCTTTGTCTTATTAGGCACAATTATCGGTATGATTGCTCATCAATTTGTAAAACTGTTTCAGAATAAATACGTGTAATTTCAGTATAAAACAGAAAAAAATGAAAAGAATATATAAATGAGGAAATTTTCTATTGTTTTAAAATAAATTTTATATTATGATGTTTAACAAATTTATTTCGTTATAACGATGAAAAAGGATTAGTACATGTCACATCTTTTTGCAGAGAGAGAATCCGTTAGGCTGGGAGATTCTTAAAAGGCGATATGGAACCTACCTTTGCGTTCTGCATTTGCAGCGGGAATTTCCCGTTATCAAGAAGAGAGCATGTACAATTTATTTGTATATGAATCAGGGTGGTAACGCCGGCAAAAGCTCGGTCCCTATTTGGGGACACGGGCTTTTTTTATTTTCTCCCGCTATTCGAGGGCGGTTAGACACCTAGCTTAAAATTCTGAGAAATCAAAAAAAGATAGATGGGGGATAACCGTCTGTAAAAGCCCGGTTGGTTCAATTAATGATTAGTAAGGGATGAAGCCCTCATTAACCAAAGTTTCACTTTATAAAGGAGGAGAATAGATATGGCAAAAGAACAAGTACAAGCGATTAAGAAAATGGAAGAAGATTTTGCACAGTGGTATACCGATATTGTAAAAAAAGCCGAGTTGGTTGATTATTCAAGTGTGAAAGGGTGTATGATTTTACGTCCGTACGGATATGCATTATGGGAAAACATGCAGAAAGTGATAGATGAAAAGTTAAAAGAGTCTGATCATGAAAATGTGTATATGCCAATGTTTATTCCAGAAAGTTTATTGCAAAAAGAGAAAGATCATGTGGAAGGATTTGCACCGGAAGTGGCGTGGGTCACACATGGAGGAGACGAGAAGTTAGCAGAACGCCTTTGTGTTCGTCCAACGTCAGAAACATTATTTTGCGAGCATTTTTCAAAAATTGTACAGTCTTATAATGATTTGCCAAAGTTATATAATCAATGGTGCTCAGTTGTCCGCTGGGAGAAAACGACAAGACCATTTCTTCGTACAACTGAATTTTTATGGCAAGAAGGTCATACGATTCATGAAACAGCAGAAGAGTCCCAGCAAGAAACACTGAATATTTTAAATCTATACGCTTCTTTCTGTGAAGATTATTTAGCGATTCCAGTTATTAAAGGACAAAAAACAGAGAAGGAAAAATTCGCAGGTGCAAAAGCAACGTATACGATTGAAAGTTTAATGCATGATGGAAAAGCGTTGCAAACAGGTACGTCCCATAACTTTGGTACAAATTTCTCTGAAGCATTTGATATTAAATTTTTGGATCGAAATGGAAAGTGGCAATATGCACACCAAACCTCTTGGGGGGTATCGACGAGAATGATTGGCGGACTTATTATGGTTCATGGAGATAATAACGGACTCGTTATGCCACCAAGAGTCGCGCCAGTACAAGTCATTATCGTACCAATTGCGCAGCATAAAGAAGGTGTGTTAGAAAAAGCAGCCGAGCTGAAAGGGCAAATTCAAAAAGTGGCCCGTGTAAAAATCGATGCAAGTAACAAAACACCGGGCTGGAAATTTAATGAGTACGAAATGAAAGGTGTACCAATTCGTTTAGAGGTTGGGCCAAAAGACATTGAAAAAAATCAGGTTGTACTTGTAAGGCGGGATACGAAAGAAAAAGAATTTGTATCAATGGACCAATTAGAAGAACGAATTAAATCGTTACTTGATGAGATTCATCATTCTCTCTTCCAAAAGGCAAAAGTATTTCGTGATGAAAACACATATAGCGTTACTACTTTTGAAGAAATGAAGCAAGCTGCAGAGGAAAAGCAAGGCTTTATAAAAGCAATGTGGTGTGGCGAGCTTGCTTGTGAAGAAAAATTGAAAGAAGAAGCGGGCGTTTCATCGCGTTGTATGCCATTTGAACAAGAACAAGTAGCAGAGCACTGCGTGTGCTGCGGGAAAGAAGCAAAGCATATGGTGTATTGGGGGAAGGCTTATTAAACATTTCATGTACAAGTAGTTAGCTTGTGCGGTTTGAAGATAATGTTTTTTCTTAATAAGCATCGCTTGGATAATATATTGTTTTGGAGCGTTCCCGACATAATTAAATGGATAATAAGTTGTTACAGTTAAAGTTGGTTCGTTTTTTTAAACAATAACAGTACGGTTATTTGCAGTCGTAATCCAAATTTTTTTACTTGATATATATAGGTTTTAAAATGGACTTTCATCTCGATTTTATAAAATTCGAGATGAGGGTCTATTTTACATACTAGTTCAAAAATATTTATCCCACTACTCGCGGGTAGTAATACTCCCACCTCACAGTTCTGCAAGAAGCAAAGAAGTTAGGTGGGGGAGTTTGTTCACAGAAGTTTAATAATTGTATTTAGAAAATGAATGAAGGAGGATATGTTAAGATAAAGTGAAACTTCCATCAGTGGGGGTTTTCTTCATCCCCCACTGATGGTTAGTTGAACGAATCGGGCTTTTACGGGCAGTTATCCCCCACCTATCTTCTTTGATTTCTCCGAATCTTGAGGTGGGGGTCTTACTGCCCGTTAATGCGGGATAAATAGTAAACCGATTTTTACCAAAGGAGGGTTGAAGAATATAACATCGTTTATATTCGGATAAGTATATGAAACAAACAACAAAACAAATCATAGCAGGTACATTTGTAGCAACAGCAGCATCATTTGTTTCCACTCATGCTTTTGCACAGGATGACAATTCAGCGACAGTAAATGCAACAAATCTAAATATACGTCAACAACCTACAACACAAAGTCCAATTGTTGGACATGTAAAGCAAGGCGAAACTGTAAAAGTTTTAGAGAAAGAAAAAGATTGGGCGAAAATTTCTCATGATGGGAAAGAAGGCTATGTTTCACTACAATTTTTAAAACTAGCAGGAGCACAGGCTCCAGTTGAAACGAAACAACAATCAACCATTAATAGCGGAAAAAAAGAAAACGGTATCGTTACAGCGACACGTTTAAATGTTCGAAAAAGTCCTGTTTTAGGAAGTTCAATTCTTGGATATGTTACAAAAGGTGAAAAGGTAACAGTTTTAGGAAAAGCAAATGGGTGGGCAAAAGTTGAATATAAAGGAAAAGAAGGTTATATCTCGTTAGAGTTTGTGAAAATTGGTGAGAATGCGGAAGGATCAAAACCATCGGAATCAAAGCAACAACCAACTATTAATAATGGTGCGCAAGAATCCGGAACAATTAATGCAACAAGTTTACGAGTAAGAAGCGAAGCGAATACAAGCAGTGCGATTCTCGGAAACTTGAAGCAAGGTGAAAAGGTAACAGTTCTAGGAAAAGCAAACGGCTGGGCAAAGATAAGCTATAAAGGAAAAGAAGGTTACATTTCGCTAGAATTTGTGAAGATAGAAGCAGGAAAGCAAGAAGAGAAACCTGGAGAAAATATCATAAACGGTGCGCAAGAAAGCGGAACAATTAATGCAACAAGTTTACGAGTAAGAAGCGAAGCGAATACAAGCAGTGCGATTCTCGGAAACTTAAAACAAGGTGAAAAAGTAACGATTTTAGGAAAAGCAAACGGCTGGGCGAAAGTAAGCTATAAAGGAAAAGAAGGTTACATTTCGCTAGAATTTGTGAAGATAGAAGCAGGAAAGCAAGAAGAGAAACCTGGAGAAAATATCACAAACGGTGCGCAAGAAAGCGGAACAATCAACGCAACAAGCTTACGAGTAAGAAGCGAAGCGAATACAAGCAGCGCAATTCTAGGAAACTTAAAACAAGGTGAGAAAGTAACGATTTTAGGGAAAGCAAATGGCTGGGCGAAGATAAGCTATAAAGGAAAAGAAGGTTACATTTCGCTAGAATTTGTGAAGATAGATGCAGGGAAACAAGAAGAGAAACCTGGAGAAGATATCACAAACGTTGCGCAAGAATCTGGAACAATCAACGCAACAAGCTTACGAGTAAGAAGCAAAGCGAATACAAGTAGTTCAATTCTCGGAAACTTAAAACAAGGTGAAAAAGTAACGATTTTAGGAAAAGCAAACGGCTGGGCGAAAGTAAGCTATAAAGGAAAAGAAGGTTACATTTCGCTAGAATTTGTGAAGATCGAAGCAGGGAAACAAGAAGAGAAACCTGGAGAAAATATCACAAACGGTGCGCAAGAAAGCGGAACAATCAACGCAACAAGCTTACGAGTAAGAAGCGAAGCGAATACAAGTAGCACAATTCTCGGAAACTTAAAACGAGGTGAAAAAGTAACGATTTTAGGAAAAGCAAACGGCTGGGCGAAAGTAAGCTATAAAGGAAAAGAAGGTTACATTTCGCTAGAATTTGTGAAGATCGAAGCAGGAAAGCAAGAAGAGAAACCTGGAGAAAATATTACAAACGGTGCGCAAGAAAGCGGAACAATCAACGCAACAAGCTTACGAGTAAGAAGCGAAGCGAATACAAGCAGCGCAATTCTAGGAAACCTAAAACAAGGTGAGAAAGTAACGATTTTAGGGAAAGCAAAAGGCTGGGCAAAGATAAGCTATAAAGGAAAAGAAGGTTACATTTCGCTAGAATTTGTGAAGATAGAAGCAGGAAAGCAAGAAGAGAAACCTGGAGAAAATATCACAAACGGTGCGCAAGAAAACGGAACAATCAACGCAACAAGTTTACGAGTAAGAAGCGAAGCGAATACAAGCAGTGCGATTCTCGGAAACTTAAAACAAGGTGAAAAAGTAACGATTTTAGGAAAAGCAAATGGCTGGGCGAAAATAAGCTATAAAGGAAAAGAAGGTTACATTTCGCTAGAATTTGTGAAGATTGGTAATGATTCTACAAATACGACAAACCCTGGGGGAGTGACAGAAGAACGAGCAGTTGTAAATGCTTCGTTATTAAATGTTCGCAAAGGTCCATCAACTGGGAAAGCAATTGTTGGCCATTTGAAAAATGGAGAAACTGTTACGATAGTTGGCAAAGAGAATGGCTGGGCAAAAATTCGTTTTAGTGGTGGTGAAGGCTATGCCTCATTACAATTTTTAAAAGTAAAACAAGGCTCTTCGTCTTATGAAATTGTTACTTCATCACAAAAGATTCAAAAACCGAATGAAGTTGAAGCTGAACAAATTATGCAAAATATGAAAGAAGATGCTTATATTACGAGTGACGGTAAAGTTGTGAATATGAAGCAAGGATTTGTTCGGGCAAATGGGGTTATCGATATTTATGATATTACGACTGGTAAAAAGCTTACATATGTAAAAGGTGGAGCGGACTTAAAGTTTGTGAAGACTGCTGGTGATCGTATTCATGTGAAAATTGATGGATTGACCGGGTATGTGAATGTAGATGATGTAACATTACATCCGACAATGACGGGTGCTAAAACATCATATTATTCAGCAAAAAATGGAAAAATGTATCATTATGTATATAACCCTTCGTCTGGTAAATATACAACGTATCAAGTTGGTAATGCACCGAAACACTTAAAAGAGGGCGAACGTTATGAAGTGTTTGATAAAACACAAGTTGGTGGACAAGATAGTTATCAATATTTTGAATATGTGCCACTGCGTGTAACGTCTACATATACAGGACAGGAAATTGATGATTTCTTACGCAAAGCCAGTCCGGACAGCCCGCTTATTGGATTGGGACAATATTTTGTAAATGCCGCGGCAAAATATGAGATGAATTCTAGTTATCTATTATCTCATGCCATTTTAGAGTCTGGTTGGGGAAAGAGTCATATTGCACAAGATAAGAAAAATTTATTTGGTTTTAGAGCGATAGATTCTGATCCATACAATGGAGCAACGGCGTTTAAAACGTGGGAAGAAGGAATTGACTTCAGTGCAGCGTATATTGATAAGCATTACTTAACACCAAGCGGAAACACATATAATGGTGGAAACTTAGGCGATAAGTCTCAAGGTATGAATGTCATGTATGCAAGTGATGAAAACTGGGGACAACAAATTGCATCGCTTATGCATAGATTGGATGCAATGAATGGAAGTAAGGATTTAAATAAATACCGACTTGGAACATTAAAGGAAGGTTCAACAATATACAAAAATTTAGCTGGTGATCAAAATGGTTCAGCGTCTCGTAATATGATGGTGGCTATTAAGCAAACAGTTCAAACGCCTTATGGTGCATATTATGAATTGGTTTCAGATGATAAGGCATATAACAGTGTGTATGTAAAAGCTGGTTCTGTAAATCTTGTAAACTCTTATTAAAATAAAGTGGAATTTTCATCAGTGAGGCCTTACTGCCCGTTAATGCGGGATAACTCGATTCATACTGTTAAAAGGAGCGGCAGGATGAAAAAATACATTGCATTTGATGTTGGTGGTACAGAGATTAAATATGGAATCGTTTCGGAAACAGGTATGTTATTGAAACATCAAGTTGTTTCAACAGAGGCTTCTTTAGGAGGCGAACAAATTGTTCACAAGCTAATTTGTTTGTCTCAAGAAGTAATGAAGCGGCATGCTATTTTTGGTGTTGGTATTAGTACAGCAGGAATTGTTGACATCAACAAGGGAATGATAACTGGCGGCGTGGATCATATTCCACGCTATGCTGGTATTCCGATTGTGAATAGGTTACAATACGCACTTAAAGTTCCTGTTGCGATTGAAAATGATGTGAATTGTGCTGCACTCGGAGAAGTATGGCAAGGGGCAGGAAGACAGAAGAAAAACTTTATTATGCTTACACTTGGAACGGGAATTGGTGGAGCGATTGTTATTGATCATACATTATATCGAGGGCATTCGTTTAGTGCTGGTGAATGGGGAAATATGTTAATAGAAGGAAAGCCATTTGAAGCAATCGCATCTATTTCAGGATTAATTCGTCTTGTGAAGCAATATAAGGGCGAAGGAAACTGGGATGGTAAAACAATTTTTCAACTGTATGACGAGAACGATAAAGAAGTTGTGCAAGCTGTTGGAGTGTTCTTTAAACATTTAGCTATTGGGATTAGCAATCTTGCTTATATTTTCAATCCGCAAACGATTATTATTGGTGGAGGTATTACGGCAAGAGGTATAAAGTTTTTAGAAGAAGTGGAAGAAGGAGTGCAAAAGTATTTGCAGCCTGATTTTTATAGGAATTGCGAGATTACTCTTGCACACAATCGTAATCATGCTGGAATGATCGGTTCGATTTATCACTTCTTACATCAACATGAATAAATACAATGACTGTTTTCATATAATTGAAAATTTATTCTTTTTTTCAATCGACAAATAATGATACAATATAGAAGAAGAATACAATATTTTCCCAGTAGGAAAATATCTTGAAGAAAGGAAGAAACTTCATGCCTATTATTCTAGAAAAAGGACAGAAGATTGATTTAACGAAAGGGCAACCAGGATTAATAAAATTACAGGTTGGCTTAGGATGGGATCCGATGGCACAGTCAGGTGGATTTTTATCTTCGTTACTTGGAAGCAAACCAAGCGTCGATTGTGATGCGTCTGTGGTTATGCTAGAAAATGATCGTTTTTTAAATAAGAATGATCTTGTTTATTTTGGAAATAAGCTATCTGCTTGTGGAAGTATTATTCATTCAGGTGATAATTTAACAGGTGAAGGTGCAGGCGATGACGAAACAGTGTTCGTAGAATTGCATAAAGTTCCAAGCCGTATTAATCGTTTAGTATTTGTTGTAAATATTTATGATTGTGTTAACCGTCGTCAAGATTTTGGCATGATTCAAAATGCGTATATTCGCATTCGAAATCCACAAACAGGTGAAGAATTAGCACGTTATAATTTATCAGAAAATTACGCTGGAAAAACAACATTGGTTGCAGGAGAAATATACCGACAAGGAAATGATTGGAAGTTTTCTGCAGTTGGAGAAGGCACACAAGATAAAAAATTAAGCGAAATTGTATCGCGTTATCAATAATACTATTTTCAAGGAGGAATATTATATGGCAGCTATCTCGTTAAAAAAAGGACAAAAGGTAGACTTAACAAAAACAAATCCTGGTCTTTCTAAAGTTATTGTTGGTCTTGGTTGGGATACAAATCGCTATGATGGACAAAATGATTTCGATTTAGACGTTAGTATTTTCTTAGTAGGTGCAAACGGTAAAGTATCAGGTTCAGAAGACTTCGTTTTCTACAATAATCCAATAGGTGCAAATGGTTCGGTACAACATTTAGGAGATAACCGTACGGGCGATGGTGAAGGTGATGATGAAACAATTAAAGTTGAATTAAATAATGTTCCTGCACATATTGAACGTATTTGCTTCACAATTACAATTTACGATGGAGAAGGTCGTAGCCAAAACTTCGGACAAGTATCTAACTCATTCGTACGTATTTTAGACGAAGAGAAAAATGCGGAGTTAATTCGTTACGATTTAGGAGAAGACTTCTCGATTGAAACTGCAGTTGTAGTCGGTGAATTATATCGTCATGCTGGTGACTGGAAATTCAATGCAATTGGAAGTGGATTCCAAGGTGGATTAGGATCTTTATGTAACAATTTTGGTTTAGATGTTGAATAATTAAGAAGAAACGTCCATCAGTGAAATTTTCGTTTCGCTGATGGACACATTTTTACGAATCATAACATTAGAGGTGAATATACATGGTCATTCAATTGCAAAAAGGACAGAAAATTGATTTAGGCAAGACAAGCCCAGGTCTTACAAAAGCAGTTATTGGTCTTGGTTGGGATATTAAGGGCTATGATGGTGGAGCAGAGTATGATTTAGATGCATCGGCCTTTTTATTAGATGTAAATGGAAAATGTACGAAAGAAACAGACTTCATTTTCTATAACAACTTACAATCTCCTTGTGGATCGGTTTTACATACAGGTGACAACCGTACAGGTGAAGGGGACGGAGACGACGAGCAACTTGTTGTTGATTTAAGTAAAGTACCAGCAGATGTACACAAAATTGCAATTACAGTAACCATTTATGATGCAGAAGGTCGTAACCAAAACTTTGGACAGGTTGCCAATGCGTTTGCTCGTTTAGCAAACCAAGAGACAAATGAAGAGGTACTTCATTTCGATTTAGGGGAAGATTTCTCCATTGAAACAGCAGTTGTTTTTTGTGAATTATACCGTCATAATGGACAGTGGAAGTTCAACGCAGTAGGAAGTGGTTTCCAAGGTGGACTAGGTGCTCTTGTAAGAGCCTACGGCTTGGATGCATAAGAAGGAAACGAACTTCGTTTCCTTTTTTCGCCTTTCTATAAATCTAGCAAAGAATAGAGGTCAATAGTAGGATGAGTATTTTACAGGGAATTCTTGATACGTATGCCCAATTTTTCGACTTGGACATGTGGATTAGAGTATTGCAAGATCCTGTATCGTGGGGATTAATTGGTACACTTGTTGTGCTTGAAGGTTTATTATCTGCCGATAACGCACTTGTATTAGCGGTAATGGTAAAACATTTACCTGAGGAAAAACGTAAAAAAGCACTATTTTATGGACTAATTGGTGCTTATGTATTCCGCTTTATTGCGATTGGAATCGGGATGTTCTTAATTAAATTAGCTTGGGTTAAAGTACTTGGAGCTCTTTACCTTGCATGGCTTTCTATCAAATACTTTATTGATAAGAGAAAAGGGAATGCTGAAGAGGAAGAGTCACATGAGATGAAGCAAGACAGTATTATCTTTAGAATATTTGGCGTCTTCTGGGGAACAGTTGTAATGGTTGAGTTAATGGACATTGCTTTCTCTGTAGATAGCGTTCTTGCAGCATTTGGTGTTTCCAATGAAGTTTGGATTCTACTATTAGGTGGAATGCTTGGTATTTTAATGATGCGTGGTATTGCAGGTGTATTCTTAAAATTACTAGAACGTATTCCAGAGCTTGAAACGACAGCATATATTTTAATTTTAATTATTGCAACGAAAATGTTGTTGTCTGTATTTGATATCCACATAAGCCATACTGTCTTCTTTATTATTTTAGTTGTTGCATTTGCTGGTACATTTGTTTTGCATTATATGCGAAATTCTGGACAAGCTCGTGAAGAAGTTGCGGCTACTAAAAAAGAAGATAAATAATTGAAATGGGTGTGCTCGTTATACGAGCGCACATTTTTTATAACCTAAAATCAAATGGGCAGTTTATAATAAAAGAGAAGGTCATTGGCCTTCAGAAAAAAAGTAAATGTTTTTGGAGGTGAATTGTCGTGTTTTCGCGTTTTGCACTTCATCCACATGCATTAAAAGAAGAAGCAGATTTGAAACAATTTGAAATGATTTTAGAAAAACGTCCACATTATGAAATGGCAGAGAACAGTATGCAATTTAGTTATATTGCTTGTCGTATTCTTGGTGTTCCAAACGATGTAGATGAATATTTCAATGAACTTTTTGATTATAGTGAAGCAAAAGGAATTACTGTATTACATGAACAAAATTTAAATAAAGTGATTGATTCTGAGAAGCTTCAGCACATTCAAGAAATATTTACACTGCATCAAGAACAACCGAATGGTCTTACTGTAAACCGTCTTGTGGCGCATTTGTCAGGAAAACAGTTATTACCGAAAGTAGAGAATCCTGATTTACAGCATTATATACATACAACCTTTATCTCTGTATTAAAATTGTATGAGAAGCAGCATAATCAATCATTAAAAACGGAAGGATTTCGTCGTTTTTTAATTGATATTATTAAATTAAGTGAGAACTACGTTGCAAAATGGTTTTCCACAATGAATTATAAGAAGCAAATGCCTCGCATCGTTTGGTACGGTGATGCAAAGGAAAGCCGTATATACTTCTTATATTTCCTTATTATGCTCGGTTGTGATGTTTTATATTATCATCCAGAAGGAAAAGATGGTTTTGAGAATGTTGATGACGAAGAAAGAACATTTGTTATTTCTCATCCGGGCCATATTGCATTAGAGCCGTTTCCTGATAAACGACGTGAACGTGTTGCAACGGTAGCTTATCAAGCATCAAAAGAAATTGAACAAGTGCTTCATCATGATAATTCTCTATTATACAAACCGTGGCAATTTCGTTCGTATACACCTGTTGCACGTACGTTAAAGACTACGTATGATGAACTATTTTTAATTACGAAAGAAAAGGCATTTATTCGTCCGACATTCTTTGTCGAAAATAAACATATTTATATTCCATCTTTATTTGCAAAAGTGTCGGGTGTTTCAAAAAATGATAAAGAATATTTCCAACGCTTGAAGACAGTAACATCTTTTGATAACAGCTTGTTAATCAATACATTCCCATTTACAAAAGAGCAAAAAGCAAACTTCCAATTTCATTACCGGGACGCATTAGACCGGGCTGGGAATCTTCATCCCGATCAGATTGTGAACAGTCATTGGTGGCCACATAAGCGTTTGCCTGAAGGGTTACAGCATGGGATTGCAGAAGCGATTATTCACACATGTGAAAGTGAACTTTGTAAGCCAGTTGGCAAAGAAACCAAGCAGGAGACAGCACTCTACGTATTTGCACAACTTTCGCAAATCCCACCAAAGATTTTAGAGCTACTAGAAAAATTTGATTACTCACAGGAAGTACCGAAAATCGTTGTATTTAACAATGAAAAGAGCGGTGAATTAACTCGTTCGGATGCGGTGATATTACTATTTTTAAATCAAATTGGAATTGATGTTTTACATTTTAATCCGACGGGAAGAAATGATATTGAACCATATATTGAAGCAGGAGCATTTGATTCTCATTGGCTCGAAGAAGTAAGCTTTGATCTTGAATATCATGGTCCATCTTCATACAAAAACCTATCACAAACTATAAAAGGGCTATTCCGTCCATTTTTATAAAGAAAGGAAGAATGACACATGAATAATAATCCAATCGTATTAGATCCAAAAACTGAATTAAATGAACAGACAGCTCAAGATGTTCGCTTGCAGCTTAGACAAGATGCTGAAGTGCAACGTATTTATAATGGAGTAGATATTAAAGATCAATTAGAGTTAATTGAACTTGGAAAAGAACCTTCAATGGAGATTTCTCGTTTCGCAGATCAAATTTTACATACGATGTCTTTATCTAAGATCGAAGATTCTGGGGAGTTACTAAAGCAACTCGGTAAAATTATGGATAAGTTTGATAGCAAAGATTTTGCGGAAGAAAAAAGTGGCTTTTTCTCTCGTATGTTTAAAAAAGCAGATAAAATGATTGAGCAAATCTTTAGTAAGTATCAAACGATGGGCCGTGAAATGGATAAAGTATATGTGGAAATTACAAAATACCAAGATGAAATGAAGAAATCGATTGGTACGTTAGACGGTCTATATGAACAAAATTTAAAGTATTATTTAGACTTAGAGAAGTATGTCGTTGCAGGGGAAATGTTACTAGAGCGTCTGCAAACAGAATTAGTTCCAATGTATGAAGAACGAGTTCGTAACAACGATCAATTAGCAGGTATTGAATTAGAATCTTTGAGAAACTCTGTTGAAATTTTGGAGCAACGCATTGATGATTTAGAGAAAGCGCGTATGGTTGCTTTATTGACAGCACCACAAATTCGTATGATTCAACGTGGTAACAACAAATTAATCGGTAAAATTAATACGGCGTTTATTACGACAATCCCTATTTTTAAAAATGGTATTATTCAAGCAGTAAATGCAAAACGTCAAAAGCTTGTTGCAGACTCAATGGCGGAACTTGACCGTCGTACAAATGAGCTATTGAAGAAAAATGCTCAGAACATTGCAACACAAAGTGTAGAAGTAGCAAGATTATCTGGTTCTTCTAGCATTAAAATGGAAACACTTGAAGAAACATGGAATATTATTTCGAGAGGTATGCAAGAAACGCAGCAAATTGAGGAACAAAATAAACGTGAGCGTGAAGAAAGTCGTAAACGTATGGCTGATCTAACAGCGAATATAAAAAAAGAATTACAAGGATAAGGTATGAAAAAGGCAATGAGGAGAATCCTCATTGCCTTTTAATTTTTCTTAAAAACTTTTACAATTTCGTTTACAACAAGTGGAATGATACTAAGCAATGCAACAAAAATCCAATCTTCTCCGGTTAAGGCGTGTACTCCAAATATATTGGCAAGCGCTGGAATAGAAATGATACAAATTTGCATCAGTACACCGATAAGGAAAGAAAAGACCAAATATTTATTTGTAAATAGTCCAATTGAAAAGATTGATTTTGTAGTGGAGCGTAAGTTAAATGAGTGAACAAGTTGTGAAAAACTTAGTACGACAAACGCCATCGTTTGGGCATGTAGTAAAGCATCATCATCAATTTGAGATGGGAAGAGCGGGAAGACATCCGTATCCCCTGTATACAATTTTGCCCCAACGATAAAGGCTGTTAATGTAATAAGTCCAATTAAGATTCCGTTTAGAACAAGAAAAGGAATGCTGCCGCTAAATAAGCTTTCATTTGTACGACGAGGCTTTTCTTTCATTACGTCAGGATCTTCTCGATCAACACCAAGCGATAATGCAGGCAGTGTATCTGTAATTAAATTGACCCATAAAATGTGAATCGGGCGAAGTGGTGTAGCCCAGCCGAGTAAAATAGCTAAAAATAGCGCAATGATTTCTCCGAAGTTACAAGAGAGTAAGAAAAGGATCGACTTTTTAATGTTGCGATAAATATTTCGTCCTTCCTCGACAGCTTTTACAATGGAGGAGAAGTTATCATCTGTTAGAACCATATCAGCTGCACCCTTGGCAACATCTGTTCCTGTAATCCCCATGGCAACGCCAATATCTGCTTGTTTTAAAGATGGAGCATCGTTTACACCATCCCCTGTCATCGAAACAATATTTCCTTTTTCACGCAATGCTTTTACAATTTTTACTTTATGCTCAGGAGATACGCGAGCAAAGACGTTTAAATGATCAATTTCGTTTGCTAGTTTTTCATCTGAAATACGATCTAATTCTGTTCCAATCATCACTTCTGATTTTTTTTCAGCAATGCCGAGTTCTTTTGCAATGGCAAAGGCGGTGTCTTTATGGTCTCCTGTAATCATAACCGTGCGAATCCCTGCTTTTTTACACTCTGTAATTGATGCTTCTACCTCTGTTCGAGGCGGATCAATCATACCAACAAGTCCAATGAAAACAAGATTTTCTTCGATGTGATCAAGGATGATGTTTTGTGTATCATACTTTTTGAAAGCAAATGATAGCACTCGTAGGGCTTCTTGAGACATAGCGTGAGCAGCTTGTAATATTTGTTGTTTATCTTCTTCGGTTAATGGTTGAGTCGTATCATTGATAAAAATATGACTACAACGTGGTAAAAGTTTATCAATTGCTCCTTTTGTCATGCTGTAGTAGTTCTGGTCGTATTGATGCAGTGTTGACATCATTTTGCGATCAGAGTCAAAAGGTAATTCATTAACACGTCTATGTTCAAATTCGAGTGCATCCTTTTGAAGATGAAAGGCAGTTCCTGCAACAAGAAGAGCAATTTCTGTTGGATCACCGGTTTGTGATTCTGCCGTATAAGAAGCGTCGTTACATAAAATCATGTTTTCTAATAATAAGCGGTGCATATTATTATTTACGTTTAATTGTTCTAACTTATCGTATGTACCATCCCCATAAAAGTGGGTAACTGTCATTTTATTTTGTGTTAATGTACCAGTTTTATCTGAACAAATAATTGTAACAGATCCAAGTGCTTCGACGGCTGGAAGCTTACGAATGATGACGTTTTGTTTAATCATGCGCTGCACACCAATCGCTAGAACGATAGATACGATAGCTGGTAATCCTTCTGGAATAGCTGCAACTGCTAAACTAATGGCAGTCATAAACATTTCTAATGTGTCTCGACCTTGGAAAAATCCAATGAAGAACATAATAATACAAATACCAACAGCGACAAAACCTAAATACTTTCCGACTTGTGCTAAGCTTTTTTGAAGAGGTGTTGCATCATCTTCTGCGTCATGTAAGAGCGTCGCAATTTTACCGATTTGTGATTTCATTCCGGTTTCAACAGCTACACCAACACCGCGTCCATATGTAACGAGCGTTGACATAAATGCCATGTTTTTTTGATCGCCTAACGGTATTTGCCCTTCATTTTGAAGAGACGAATGATACAGTGAATCTTTATCAACAGGAACGGATTCACCTGTTAAAGCAGACTCTTCAATTTTTAAGTTCGCTGTTTCGATGAGACGTAAGTCACAAGGGATATAACGTCCAGCATCAAGCATAATAATATCACCAGGGACAACATCTTCTGAGGGGATTTCTTTTAATTCGCCATCTCGTTTTACAATTGCCTTTGGTGTGGCCATCTTTTTTAATGCTTCTAAAGCTTGTTCGGCTTTCGATTCTTGAATGACACCGATTACAGCATTTAAAACAACAACAAGAGCGATAATACTAGCATCGGCCCATTCACCTACAAAGGCAGAAATGAGGGCGGCAATCAAAAGAACATATACGAGAACGTCATTAACTTGGGCAAAAATACGTTGCCATAATGTTCGTTTTTGCTTCGTCGCTAGTTCATTTCGTCCATACTTTTTTAAACGACTTGGAACCATTTCTTCTGTCAAACCACATTGTTCATTTGTTTCAAGTTCTCGTATTGTTTGATCTTTCGTCTTACTGTACCAATTGCTCATATTTAAGCACCTCCAGTAAATACAGTTGGCAATGGTAGTGTGGCAGTTACTTATGCGTAGTAAGTATCGGGATGTGAGGTCTATGGTGAGGTTCTATTTGTATTGTATCGTATTTAAAAATAGAAAGAAGAAAACGGAAGATTTGTCACGAATTTGTTGAAAATGAAAAAAGCCCCATATAGAGGGCTTTCATTATTTTTTGATTAATGTACCTAATTCTTCTGTAATAGCTTGCATTTCGCTAATGCTAAATGTTTCACGCTTCATCACATGTTCAAAGATGTCTCGTAAATCCTCGTACATTTCTTCATTAAAGCTAGTAGCTCTCATTGCACCAGCGTTTACCATGCGTAATTTTTCTTTAATTGCTTCTACCATATATTCAACGTTTTCTTGCGATTTTACGGATAAATCCACGGATGTGTCCCCCTTTAAAATAACATAAGGCTATCTTAACATTTTTTATCATTTTCGTTAATGAAACTTTTCAATCATATTCAATTAGTAGGGATTTCCTTTATAATTAATATTTGGTTGTTTATACTATATGTATATATAAGAAATGTACACGAAGGGAAGAAACAAATATGGTTCAAGTATTATTTGTTTGTCTTGGAAACATTTGTCGTTCTCCGATGGCAGAAGCAATTTTTCGTGATCTTGTGAAGCGAGAGGGATTAGAAGATAAAATTCATATTGATTCAGCTGGAACAGGAGATTGGCATATCGGTCATCCACCTCATGAGGGAACACAAAAAATTTTAAAAGAAAATGAAGTCTCTTTTGAAGGAATTAAAGCACGTCAAGTAGAAAAAGAAGACTTAACAAAGTTTGATTATGTGATTGCCATGGACAACAAGAATATAGCGGATTTAGAAAGTTTAGGTCAAACAGGAAGCTATATTGGGAGGCTGTCCGATTTCGTTCCAGACGGTGGCTGGACGGATGTTCCTGACCCTTATTTTACAGGGAACTTTCAAGAAGTATATAACCTTGTAACAGAAGGGTGTACAAAGTTGTTAACATTCATTCGTAATGAGCAAGGAATGTGAGTGAGTTTAGAAAGAAATACTTTCTAGTGCTTGTTCAAAAAGGGGGATAAAGAGAGCCGAGTAGTTCGAGGCGCGGAAGCCAGGAAAATACGGAGTGTAGATTGAACTACATGAGTACCGGAGTGGCGACGTAACGAAGAAATGCGAGGACCTTTTGAACATCTTTTTCTAACACAATAGACGAAAGGGTGAAGGAATATGGCAAAGAAGAATAATATAGCGCGAAACATTGCAATCGGTGTGGCAGCAGGTGTGGCTGTTTCTATGTTAAAGAAAGAAAACCGTGAAAAAGTTAAAAATACAGCAGGAAAAGCAAAAACAAAAATGATTGAAATTGGCGAGAATGCAAAGATAAAAGAAAAAGTGCAAACTGTTACAGATAAAGGACGCGAACTTGCAGATTTCAATGTAGTAAAGGCGAAGGTAGCGGAAATTAAGAAATTAACACCGGCTGTTGTTGAAACATTAAAAGAAACGAAAGAAATTTTCAGTAAAAAGAAAGTGGAGCCAGCGGAAAAACCAGAAACAATCGAAATTCAAGCCATTGCTCCAGTAAAAGAAGAGCCTGAAGACGAAACAGAAGTAGCTCTTAGTACAGTGCAAAAAAAAACTGAAGCGTTCATTGAGCTAAAACAAGATAAAGAAGAGAAGAAAAGCGTTTAGAGATATATGAAAAAATTCTTAGAAAAAGCAAGGGGAAATCGTGTGTATTCGTTCGGAAAAGATTTGTATGACCGAACGATGCAAGACGATGTGGCGGGTTTAGCAGCACAGCTCGCTTATTTCTTCTTGCTTGCTATTTTCCCTGGACTTGTCTTTTTAATTACGCTTCTTGGATATATTCCCATCAAAACAGAGGATGTACTAGTGTTGTTAGAAGTTTATATACCTGACGATGCAATGAACTTAATTGAAGTGAACGTAGATAAAGTTGTAAATGAACAAAACGGTGGTTTATTATCCTTTGGTTTATTATCAATGCTATGGTTTGCTTCGAATGGGGTAAATGCAGTTATGAATGCATTTAACCGTGCCTATGATGTGAAAGAAACACGTTCTTTTATTGCGACGAGGGCTTTGTCTATCGTATTTACGTTAGCAATGATTTTTATGATTGTCTTTGCGTTAATTGTTCCTGTGTTTGGCCAAGTAATTGGGGCCGCAGCTTTTAAAGCGCTTGGTTTATCCGAGAGTTTTTCTATTGTGTGGAGTATTACGCGGTTAGTAGCCAGTTTTTTAGTGTTATTTGCCTTATTTAGCTTTCTATATACATTTGCACCCGATCGAAAGCTGAAGAGGAGAGAGGTTGTATCGGGAGCGTTATTTGCAACGGTTGGATGGATTGTGGTATCGTACTCATTTGCATATTACGTAGATAAATTTGCAAATTATGCTAATACATACGGTGGTCTTGGTGGGATTATCATTTTAATGTTATGGTTTTACTTAACAGCTTGGGTCATTTTACTTGGTGGGGAAATTAATGCATTACTGAATTTTTACCGAACGAGTGACAATAATTCCCGTAATGAAAAATAAGATTCTGTTCCATAATAAAAAGGAACAGGAGGGGAATAAAAATGAGCAACAATAAAAAGAATCATAATGATAAAAACCAACGTAAACAAAAAAGTAGCTCACAGCCGAAACATAAAACGAGCAGCAGTGCGAATGGTCATAATAGCTACCATTAAAAAAACGGGTTCCCAATGGGAGCCCGTTTAATTATTCCCTTTTAGTAATCGTAAGCCATTTAAAATAACAAGAATTGTACTTCCTTCATGACCGATAACGCCAAATGGCAGAGCTAAAAATTGTAGGAAGTTTGAGCAAATTAGCATCGCGATTACTGTTAATGAAAAGATAACGTTTTGCTTTACAATACGGTTCATTCGTTTGGATAAACGAATGGCCTGAGCAAGGCGAGAGAGTTCATTTTTCATAAGAACAACATCGGCTGTTTCTAAGGCTACGTCTGTTCCTTCTCCCATGGCAACGCCAATACTTGCTGTAGCGAGGGCAGGAGCATCGTTAATACCGTCACCAACCATTGCTACCGTACCGTATTTCTCTTTTAGTTGTTTAATCGTTTCTACTTTCGTTTCTGGTAAGCATGATGCATAGTATTCTTTTATGTTACTTTCAGTTGCGATTGCTTTAGCTGTTTGTTCATTATCACCGGTAATCATAATTGCTCCTACACCAAGACTTTGTAAATCACGAATTGCGGCAATTGTTTCTTGGCGCAGGGTATCTTTTAAGGCGATAAGACCAAGAATCCCTTCTTCATCGCCAATATATACGACTGTTTTTCCTTCTTGCTCAAGTGTAGTCGCGATACCATTATGAAATATTTTTGCTTCTTCGCCCATAAAATCTGCCTTTCCGATTTTATAAGCTTTATTTTCAAGTACACCTTTTAAGCCAAATCCAGTTACATCCTCTACCTTTTCAGGTTTTGTTACTGTAATGTCATACGCGTGTTTGGCATATTTGACGATGGATTCTGCAAGCGGATGTGTTGAATGACTTTCAATAGAAGCTGTAATATGCAATACTTCTTTCTCGGATATTTCCTCACGTACATATACGTCTGTTACAGCTGGCTTTCCTTGTGTTAATGTGCCTGTTTTATCAAAAGCAATTGCTTTTACAGAGGCAAGTCGCTCAAGGTGAATGCCGCCTTTAAATAAAATACCGCTGCGTGCTCCGTTGGAAATAGCAGATAGTGTTGCTGGTGTAATCGATGCGACGAGCGCACAAGGAGATGCGACAACGAGTAAAATCATAGCGCGGTAAAATGTTTCATTCCAGCTCCAATCTAGTAAAAAATGGGGAACGAACATCATAAGAGCAACGATGATGAGTACAGCTTTTACATACGTACCTTCAAATTTTTCAATAAAAAGCTGCGATGGTGACTTTTCACTTTGAGCATTTTGAACGAGACGAATAATTTTTTGGAACAACGTTTGATCGCTTCGCTTTGTAATTTTAACTTCAATAGCACCGCGTAAATTCACAGTTCCAGCAAATACTTCATCACCAAATTTTTTCTCATTCGGGATTGGTTCCCCTGTAATTGCTGCTTCATCAATATTCGTTTCACCATTGTGAATGATACCATCAGCCGGAACACGTTCACCTGGTTTGATTAAAATGATATCTTCAATTTGTAACTGACTTACTGGAATACGTTCTTCTTTTCCGTGAGAGATACATAAAGCTTCTTCAGGTTGTAAATCAAGCAGTGCAGAAATTTCTTTTTGGCTTTTGTTTAATGTATAAGATTCCATGGCACCGCTTAATGCAAAGATAAATATTAGGATGGCACCTTCTGCCCAGTAGCCAATAATAGCGGCACCAATTGCTGCAAAGAGCATTAACATCTCAACGTTTAGTTCTTTTTCTTCGATTGTATCTTCAATGCCTTCTTTTGCTTTTGCGTAGCCTCCAATTATATATGCAAGGATATATAAAACAATCCCAGCGATTTGCGCCTCGCTTTTTGTTAATAACCAACCAGCTAAAATAAAAATACCTGATGTAATCGCGAAAATAAGTTCATAATGTTTTTGTAATGATTGCATCCAAGAAGAACTAGGCATGTTCTTTTTTGTTGGCAATGTTTTTACTTCTGAATTCATTGTTTCCCGCTCCTTTCACATTCTTATTGAGAAAAAGAATCAAAATCGAAACCCCTATAAAACGACGAAAGCTGCCATCCATATGGATAGCAGCATTTCTGAATAAACACAAAAATTTGTGAAATTATTTACTTTATAATTATTCAATAGTATAACATATGTTCCTACCTCATGATATGTTTTTGCTTATATGAAAAATTGAAAAACTTGTTTTTTTAGTTTTCCTTTGGTATATATGAGTATTGTTCATAAAAAGGTCGGAAAGGAAGACAACAAGTGAAGACAGAAAGATTTTTTACCCATCCGATTGGTGTATTTATTGCTGCATTAGCAGCGACATTTCTCTGGGGCAGTGCATTTCCGTTTATAAAATTAAGTTATACTGAGCTTGGAATTCAGCCTCATGAAGTAGGGGAGCAAATATTATTTGCTGGTTATCGTTTTTTCTTATCAGGTGTGATGCTCTTATTCTTTTTTAAAGCGTTAGGAAAAAATATGTACTTTAAAAAAGAAACAACGAAGCAACTGGTGCAAATCGGTTTATTTCAAACGTTTCTACAATATGTATGTTTTTATATTGGCATGAGTTATAGTTCGGGAATCGAAGGTGCTGTTATTTCAGGCACGTCATCCTTTTTTCAAATCTTAATGGCACATTTTTTGTATAAAGATGACGCGTTAAATATGAGGAAAATTATCGGGGTTTCGATTGGCTTCTGTGGTGTGGTTCTTGTAAATATTCCAAGCGGACATATGGAATTTCATTTTGGAATCGGGGAGTTACTACTTCTTGGTGCAGCGATGATGTATTCATACGGAAATATATTAGCAAAAGAAGGAAGCAAAACGTTAGATGTTGGCTATATGACAGCCTACCAAATGATCTTTGGATCATTTGGGCTATTATGTATTGGTATTTTCCAAGTTGGATTTATGCCATTTGTGTTTAGTACGAAAGCGATACTTATGTTGTTATATTTATCCTTATTATCAGCGGCAGGCTTTTGCATATGGAATACGATTATGAAATATAATAAGGTCGGAAAAGTATCGATGTACATGTTCTTTATTCCGGTATTCGGTGTGTTGTTATCCAGCATGATTTTAGGAGAAGCAATTCACTCATTCGTTTTAGTTGGTTTAGCATGTGTAGCAGCTGGCATTATTGTTGTAAACAGAACCCCTGCGGCGAAGCAAAAAGAGCAGGAGAAACCAGTAGCGTAAAAAGAAGAACGATTGCGTTCTTCTTTTTCTTTTTGAACATCCTCTTTAGAAATTTTATAAGATAAACAGGAAAAGGTGAGCTGTATCACGAAAAAACATAAAAACTATATATTCATTGAGGAGAAATTTGTATGAACGCACTATACATATTATTAATTGGGCAAGCAATCTTATTTGTTTTTGGTGCCATATATGCAATGTGGCAGACAAAACAAACACGGGAAAATGAGCCGTTGCCTTTACCTATTCGGCTAATTCTTAGTTTTTCTTTAACAGGTGGTGCAGTATGGATGTGGCTGCAAGATCCAGCTGTAGAATATCGTCAATGGGTGGCAATCGGTATGACGTTATCCACGCTTGGAGATTTATTTATGGCAGGGCTCATTCCGTTTGGGCATCGGCTAATTGGCGGTATGGTCGCTTTTGCAATTGCACACTGCTTTTATGTGACGGCATTTTTACAAACGGGCATTTCATGGACAGGATTTTGGATTGGGATAGTAGCGTACGGCTTGTTTTTAATCATTGGCTGGTTCTTTTTTATCCGTAATACAAAAAAAGATAAACTGTTTACGATTGGTGCACTTGTTTATGGTTTGTGGGTTGGTGGAATGGCATGTGTGGCATTTGCGTTATTCTACGCAAATAATGGAATGTGGTGGATACCAGCCCTTGGTGGATTTTTATTTGTCATTTCTGATTTTATTATCGGTGTAACGGATATTGGTGAGCGTAAAGTGAAGTATGATCCGCTCTGGATTTGGTTGACATATGTTGGTGCGCAGATGTGTATTATATATGTTGGAATATGAAAAAAGGATAAACTGCCCGTAAAAGCCCGATTGGTGAAGGCTAATAATCAGTGGGGGATGAAGAAAATCCCCCACTGATCAAAGTTTCACTTTATGAGAGTAGGTCTTTTTTTTAGGTAAATTAAGTGAACAATTAACGGATAATATAGAATTTATTTACAGAAAGGCTTTATAATAGAGAAATGAGGGAGAAAGGGGAAATGGATGAAGAAGAAGAAGAGCCGTTTTCGTGAATTCTTTGAAATACTTGCTGTTGCATGTGTGCTCGCCTTTTCAGTGAAGATATTTGTGCTTTTTCCGACAACTGTACAAGGGGCATCTATGGGACCAACATTGCGAGACGGGGATAAAGTAATTATTAATAAGCTAGCAAAACGATTTGAAAGTTATGAGCGTGAAGATATTATTGTTGTGAAGACTGATAATTTTTATGTGAAGAGAGTTATTGGATTGCCAGGAGATGTAATCGAGATGAAAAATGATCAATTATATGTAAATCATCAATTGCAAAATGAACCTTACTTAGACAAAAATAAAAAACATGCAAAACAACTCCTTATTAACTTAACAGAAGATTTTGGACCTATTACAATACCGAAAAATAAAATTTTTGTTATGGGGGATAATCGTTTAGTGAGCAGAGATAGCCGTAACGGTTTAGGTCTTATTCAAAAAAAAGAAGTGCTTGGAACATTAACGGCGATCTATTATCCATTTAATCATATGAAAATTGTAAATTAGAATATAAGAAAAAAACCAAGCAGTTGTTACGAGTTGCTTGGTTTTTTTACTTATATTTAAATGGTTGGTGCCTCATCAATTTCTACTTTTGAAGGGGAAGCCGCACCGTTTCTTTTTGTATTTATATTCAGCATAAATTTATATTGCAGTAGTTGTAATTCAAAAAGTGTTAAAGGGTCATGATAAATTTCTGGGTTTGTTTTTAGTTTCGTTAACGCATTTTCATCCTCGTGTATTTCGAGATGTGTTTCTTCTACTGTCTGTTTTAATATACTAAGAGGATCTTTAAAGAACATCATAATATCACGTTCCAATGCACTCTCAAATAATTCAAATTGTAAGAAGAACTGTTTTGTAATGGTAGTTGTTACATCTGTATAGTCTTCCGTTTCTATATAGTGTTTGTATTTCTTATAGAGCATTGCTTGATTTGTTTGCATATTCCCGAATAACTTTCCAGCACTTTTAAGGAAAAATTGTGTTGGTGTAAATCGAAGTAAAATGTTTACTTCATCAACCTTTATCCGGTTTGTCATTCTAGCAACATCGCGGCGCCAATCATCAAGTAATTGGAAGTCGCATGGTAAACTGATACGCTCTTCTTCGTATAAAGTATTAAATGTTTCGCTCATCTCATCTAAATAAGATTGACTATGAATAAATTCATTATGAGTCGATTCAATCCACTCTTGAATAGAATGAGTAAACTTAGGTAATATCACTTGCTGTAAATGCTTCTGAATTCTTTCATTCATTGCTGTATTTACTTCTTCGTGAATTTTCTTAAAGTCGCTCTCTTCATTAATTAAGTCGGAACAGCTTTGCAATAGCTCAGGAATTTGTTCTGTCAGATCATGTATAATTTCTTCTTTAGTTATACGATAAGATTCTGAGATGACACGAACTTTATCTTTTTCGATAGCAGTAAGATTATTGATAAGACCATTTAGTTTCACTAAAATATGTTTATTCCAACGGATAGATTTTGCTAAGAGATTTTCTAGTTCTACTCGTTTATTTAAAAGATGCTTAACTGTTTTTTGTATAAACCATAATAGTTTTTCCATACGTTCTTTCTTTATATCTCTATAACTGAAATTAGAGGTGATACATTCAGTCAAATCACTTAGTTGTTGACTACTTTCATATAAAGAAGAATAAGGAAATACTCGTGCATTTGGAAAGTGTGTACGGACGGTAGTTTCTGTTTCATTTACTATTCTACTTGCTGCTTCATCGCTAAAAATAGTATCGATCTTATTTAAAATAAAATTAACTTGTAGGTCAGGTACCTGTTCTCGCATGTGTAGTAGCGTATCAAGTTCTTCATCAGTTAAAGGTGAAGAGGCACTTAGTACATATAATAGGTTATCAGCCGCATGTAAATATTCAAATGTTGTATTTTCTTTATCGTTATTGTCAGGAAGGCTTGGCATAACCATGAATGAAAATTTATTTTTACTTAAAAATCTACACGGTAGTTTAAATTCAATGCATCTCTTCTCTAATTCTGCTTTTCGAGGTATAGCCATCATTTCATAGAAATCATTGAAATTTGAAGTCTTTCTTATCTCTGTATCCGTGAATTCAGTAATTTCTGTCTGGGTATTATCTTTAAAAACAATAGTGGTAGAAAGTGAATCGCTTAATATATGTTCTCCTAATATAGAGTTAATAAAGGATGACTTACCATTTCCACATCCCCCAGTTACAATCAGGTGCTGCACTTTTACATCGGAAAGTTCACGAACGAGCCGTGTGAAAGGATTGTCCAATTCAACGTCATTCTTTTCGGCCCAACTTATAATAGATTCAAAAAGTTTTGCAATATTTTCTAAGTCATCTGTGTGATAATTTGAGCTGGAAAGGAGAGTTTCAGCACTTTTTACGATTAATGTATCTATACTGGAAGGTGAAATCTCATTCCAAGCTAATGCTGCTGCAGACACAAATAAAGAATGATCTGACTTCGTTAAGCTAAACCAATTTGTTAACAAGTCTGGAATAAGATCCTGTAAGTCCTTCATCAAGTACTGTTCTGCAATTAATTCACAGTAGGTGTCTTGATAAAGAGCTGAAATTTCATCCCATGTATCATAGGAATCTACTTCGATATGTAAAAATAGATGATTAATTGTTTTGAGCCATACTAAATAGTTTGGTTCTGACTTATAACTATTCCAAAGTGATGAGACGAGTTGTTTAAATTGAATTTGATCAATCGTATATAACACTTTTAGTGCTTCATAAAAGTATTTAGGTTCAATTGTTTTCGTAAATCCTTGATCAACATAGTTTGTTAGAATTTTAAACCACTGTAATGTTTCCGCTCGAATCCCTTCCTGAACAGCGAGCTCAATGGCATTGTTCCAATCCTGTTGTTTTTCATAAAAAGCACGAGCGATTGCTGTAATGTTTGGATAGTCTGGTTGCAGTGAAACGGCTTCTTTAATGATTTGGAAAGCGAGTTCTAAGCGATTTTGTTCAATGTAAAGAGAAAGGAGTTGTAAGAAAACCTCCATCGTAAGAGTTTGATCTTTTCCGTCAATCGATGTATAGATTCCTTCTGCTATTGAAAGCGAGCCAAGTTCAAAATGAGCATCTGCTATATTTTTTTGAGCCCATGGCATTAGGTCGTTACTTACTTTCTCCCATTTGAAAATAGCTGTTTCAAAGTCTTTATGATGATAATAAAATTCCCCTTGTGCGAAGCGAATATTAGATAGGTTAGAAGGCTCATTCATTTCTTCATTTATATAAGCTTCTCCAAGAATTTGAAGAGGTTGATTGGTAGCTTGGTCTATTAAGAAAGTTTCATAATATATCTTTTTTATTAACTGTTTTTCCATTGTCATGTTTTTTCCCCCTGTTTTATTTTGAAAATAATTTTCATGTAAAGGGATAAGAATAGGTTTATGTGTAAAAGTGTGACAGTTACGGTTGCCTATATCAGTTCTCTTGAGAGTTAAACTATTGCTGATAGTAACTTCCCTTTATTGTAACAAAAATTCATGCTAGTAAAATTTCATTTTTCTTACAAAACCAAAATAGATTTACATATATAAATCCATTTTGGTTTTTCGACATATAAGCCGCAGCTATGGATAACAAAAGGTGACCTGCACTCGTTTTCTCTCTTTGTTTTCACTATGTCTGGGCAGGAAAAGGATCTGATCGCTTCTATGCATGGCCGGATGCTCTCTCTCGCCTAAAAAGAAGGGTTTTATGTCGGTTTTTTAATTTGTATTTATATAAAAGAATAAACGGAATATAGTCTAATATAAAGCAAAAAAGATTAAAAGTAGAGTTCAGTATAAAAACGATGTATAGTGAATACGTATACCATGTTTGCTTCACAGGGGGAGAGGGCACAATATGGAATAACGATCGTGCATAGGATGTGTCATCCGAATGGAACAACATATTGGTGAATTAATTGCACACTATGGATATTTCGGAATTATTATAGCTCTTGCTGGTGGTATCGTTGGTCTTCCGATACCGGACGAGTTCTTACTTACATTTGTTGGTTATAATATTTCGAGAGGGAATATGTCAGGTTCAGCTGCCTTTCTAAGCGGAATGGCTGGTGCGCTACTTGGGATTACATTAAGTTACCTACTTGGCTTGAAACTTGGATTGCCTGTGTTGAAAAAGTATGGTCCAAAGGTGCGAATTACAGAACAACAAATTGAAAAAACACATGTTTTATTTGAAAAATATGGTCCTTTTTTATTAATGATTGGATACTTTATACCAGGAGTTCGTCATTTGACAGCGTACTTTGCTGGCATGTCAAATTTAACATTTTGGAGATTTTGTCTATATGCATACATTGGTGCTTTCATTTGGATTAGTATTTTTATTGGGCTTGGTTGGAAGCTTGGAGCGAAATGGCGCTTTGTTGAACATAGTTTGCATCATTATGGGATATGGATATTCATTATTTCGGCAGTGGTCGTGTTAATTATATGGCTGTACATAAGAAGACAAAAAAAACCGCTAATATAAGCGGTTTTTTTAGCTGAAAGCAATAAATAGAACGCCAGCTGTAATACATACAACACCCATTCCAGTCATGAAGTTTAATTTTTCTCCTAATATAATCATCGCAAGAATAATGGAGAGTACGACACTTGACTTATCTACAGGAGCTACTTGTGAAACCTTTCCTGTTTTTAAGGCAAGAAAATAAAATAACCAAGATGAAGCACCAGCTACACCACTTAAAGTAATAAATAGCAGTGCTTTTTTATTCATTAGGACGTCACCAATATTTTGAAACTTCCCTTGTATCATAATAACCCCGATCATGAATAGTGCCATGATGATGGAACGGACAGTTGTTGCAACATTGGCATCAATTCCGTCTAAACCGATTTTTCCAAAAATAGATACAAGTGCTGCAGCAATTGCTGATAATAATGCGAATAATAGCCATGAACTCATAGTAAAATTCCTCCAGTCTCGTATCATTATACATGAAAACCATTCTCATGCCCGCGAATAGCGGGATAGAGGACCTTTATCCCGCTATTCGCGGGCAGTAATACCCCTATCTCACAGTTCGGTGGGGGATGAAGAAAACCCCACTGATCAAAGTTTCACTTTATAATATACCAATCTGGAGTTTCTCTATGAAAATAGCAAAAGCCCCTTTGTATAAACATACAAGGGGGCTTTCTATATACTATTCTGCAATTTCTTCGTATAGAAAGTACGTTACATTATAAATATGCTCCACTTCATCATCTGTCATGAATAATAGTTCGTCGCGCTCAATTCCTTTTTTCTTTTCGATAAACTCAATCATATTCTTCCGTTCTTCTCTTTTCATCATTTTTATTTCTCCTCCCAATCTGTTTTAATACAGTTTATTTAAGTTAATGCTATTATATAACAGAATCTTTAGAAAGTTCCAGCTTTTTTATGTTTTTTTGAAAAAGAACTTTTCGACAAAACAAGCCCCTTTTGAAGGGGCTTGTTTTAAGATTATAGTCGCAAAAACTCCGGTTCCGTCGCACCAGCACTATCGATGTAGTAAATTGTATTTGGATTAATTTTTATAAGTACATAGTTTGGATCTTCAGCACCAAGTAGCCAGCGTTTTAAGCTGTTAGTCCAAAATTTACTTTTTAATGTTGGATCTTCTTCAATAGAAGCGGTGCCTTCCACTTCAATATAATCTTCATCCCATTTTTTTCCTTCATTTCCAAGTAACACATGTACATTTGGGTTTTGCTCAATATCCGATAGTTTTTTGGATTTACGATCTGTTGCTACGTATAATACAAAATCTTCATGAAAAAACATCATAAAAGAGCTGTGGGGTTTATTCTCACGAACGGTAGCTAGTACGCCTGTTCTTTGTCCCTCAATGATGACCGCAATTTTTTCTTTTAAATGCATTTTTTTACCCCTTTCTATAATCCGCAATTTTTTTTGCGAAACTTTCATTGCTTAGAATTGCTTGTGATCCTCTATACTTTTTTCTACAATTCCATTTTTTAAACGTAATTGTGATGAAATGGGACAAGTTAGGAGAAGAATAATGATATTAATAGGGAGAAATACATGCGATGAAAGGATGGAAAACATGTTCAATAAAATTTTTTTAATACTTGTACTTATTGGAGTCCCGCTTTCTGTACTTGGAAAAACGTTACATTGGCCGCAGACGCTTATGTTCGCCGTATATTGCATTACAATTATTGCTCTTGCTGGATTTATGGGGCGAGCAACAGAAAGTTTAGCAATCGTGTCTGGACCACGAATTGGTGGGTTATTAAATGCGACGTTTGGGAACGCGGTTGAACTTATTATTTCAATTTTTGCATTGCAAGCAGGATTAACAGAGGTGGTACTTGCCTCATTAACTGGTTCTGTACTTGGAAACTTATTGCTAGTTGGGGGTCTTTCCTTTTTTGTAGGAGGGCTTAAGTATAAACGACAAAGTTTCAATGTTTATGATGCAAGGCATAATTCCGCATTATTGATATTTGCAGTTGTGGTAGCGTTTGTTATTCCAGAAGTCTTTTCGATGAAAATGAATATAGAGAAAACATACCAATTAAGTATTGGCATTTCGATTATCATGATTATCATGTATTTAGCAGCACTGCTTTTTAAACTCGTCACGCATCGCGGCGTATATCAGCATAAAAGTGATGAGGTAGAGCATGAGGAAGAGCCGGAATGGTCAAAAGGAAAAGCATTGCTTATTTTAGCAATTGCAACGCTGGCAGTTGCCTATGTATCAGAGGCACTTGTTCATACATTTGAAATAGTTGCGAAATCATTTGGATGGTCGGAATTATTCATTGGGGTAATCATTGTTGCCATTGTCGGCAATGCAGCTGAGCATGCATCCGCAATTATTATGGCATATAAGAATAAGGTGAATATTGCAGTTGAAATTGCGGTTGGCTCTACATTACAGATAGCTATGTTTGTTGCTCCTGTACTCGTATTACTTTCGATGTTTTTCACAGTAAAAATGCCGCTTGTATTTACAATGCCAGAACTCGTGGCGATGGTCACAGCTGTTTTTTTAACAATTGCGATTTCAAACGATGGGGATACGAACTGGTTTGAAGGAGGAACATTATTGGCTGCTTATTTTATTATGGGGATTGGCTTCTATTTGTTATAAAAAATTTGGATAACAATATCAAGCAGAGAAAACAATAGAGATAGTACAACAGCTGTTTAAATGTTTTCTTTGGTCAGCGAATTGTATCCATTTTTATCCCGCTATTCGCGGGCAGTAAGACTCCCACCTCAAGATTCAGAAAAACCAAAGAAGATAGGTATGGAATAACTGCCCGTAAAAGCCCGAGTGGTGAGGGCTAATTATCAATGGGGATGAAGAAAACCCCCACTGATAAAAGTTTCACTTTATCTCACTCTAACGGACAGTAAAACCACTAGTATAGAAAGAAGACAGCAGTCCAGTTGGAGAGAGCTAACTATGAGCGAGAGAGGAAGAAAGCTCCCGCTCATAGAAGTTTCATTTTATCTAGAAAGGAGTCAGGCAGGTGAAACGAGTATACAGCATATGTCTTTCAACTATGGCCTCGTTGATCTTATTATTTCCTTGCAGCAGTTTTGCAAAGACAACGGTAAATGTAAAAATGCCTTCATCTGTTTTAAATATTTCAAAGGATAATACGTATCCAAATGTGGAGCAGGATTTGCCGCGTTTACAGCCAAGTAAGCTCGCGAAAGAATTACTTAAAACATCATCAATCCGCATTGAAAATCCAGATTTAATTCGGATGTTCAATGAAACGTCGATTTCAAATGCACCGCTTGCAGTGGGGTATAGGGCAAAAATTTATTTAGGACAGTGGCCTTTAAACTATGAATCAATAGAGACAACAATGAATTGGGAGTATAAACAGGTAAGCCGTAATGTTTATGACAACCGAGGAATAGAACGATATTATCCGCTTCGTTACAAACAGGAATCACAGAAAATAGTCGAAGGTGGTTTAACTGCCTATATTAAAGATGCAGAAGATGTGAAAAAAATGATGTTGTTACAGGCAATGGAGAAAGTACAGTTGCCGCTTTCTTTTAAAACAATTATCGGTTACGGTACTGGGAATGCACGTGTATACAATATTAGTCCAAAACAACTTGGATATTTATATGCGTATACACCAGCGGTAAATGAAAAAGGAAAAGTTACATTTGGAGAAGTATATCTTGTTTTAAAAGGGAATCAAAAGAGGCTTCTCATTAAAAATATTACTTCACAAGGAATTGGGGCCTCTATTCCAATTCAGGATCATTTGTCCTTTAAATTTATATCTTCATCTCAGCCACAATAAAGTAAATGAACTACAAAACGTCAGCGTATTCTGCTGACGTTTTGTAGTTAAATCGTAATATTTGTTTCTTTTGTTAAGAAATCCTCGGTTGGATAGTAGCTGTTTTTTACAAGAATATTTGGTCCGAGACATTTTACGGCTGGACAATGACAGCTTAATGATTGTGCTGTTTTTGAACTGCTCCATTTGTCATATGCTTCTTGCAATGTGTTTGTTTGTACGTTACCAAGCAATGGAATATCCCCAAAGTCTGTTACGATAATATTGCCATCAAAAATATTTACATTTAAACGAGAACGTCCATCTGGGTCATTACGAACTGTTACGTTTTTGCTTCCATGTAATTTTTGTAATGTAACCAAGTCACGTTCATCATCACTACATGCATAGAATGGCAATGTTCCAAATAGCATCCATACATTTTCATCGCGAATATGTAACAGATGCTCGATCGCACTTCGAATTTCATCTTTTGTTAAAATTTCAAGGTTGCTAGCGAAGTCACTTGGATACATTGGATGTACTTCATGGCGCTTACAGCCCATTTCTTCAACGATTTGACGATGAATGTGTTCAATATGTGGCAATGTACGCTTATTTAACATTGTTTCCGCAGAAACGAGAACACCTGCATCTGATAATGCTTTACTATTTGTAATCATTCGTTCAAATAGCTTAGCACGTTGTTCGTAGGTTGGCTTGCGCTCCATCATTGCAAATCCGCCTTCAACGAAATCATCAATCGTTCCCCAGTTATGTGAAATATGCAGTACATCTAAGTATGGAATAATTTGTTCGTAACGAGCTAAATCTATAGTTAGGTTTGAATTAATCTGAGTGCGAACGCCTCGTTCATGGGCATATTTTAAAAGTGGTGTCACATAGTTATCAACGGATTTTTTTGAAAGCATAGGTTCTCCGCCAGTAATACTTAAAGAACGTAAATGAGGAATCTCATCTAGTCGTTGTAATAAAAGCTCCATAGGAAGCGGATTTGGATCTTTCGGCTGTAATGTGTAACCAACAGCGCAATGCTCACAGCGCATATTGCATAATGTTGTCGTTGTAAACTCAACATTTGTTAATAGTAATTTGCCGTACTCTTCAAGGTCCATATACGCTTCCCATGGATCGTAAGAAGGAGTAATCGGCTTCATTGTTTGTGATATACTCATCTGAAATACTCCTTTGACTGTTGAAATAACAATTTGTCCATCCTCTATAATAGAAGAATATGGGCCTTTTATAAAGTGAAACTTTTTGTAACAAGAATTTCTTTATCCGCTCTTTTCATGTCAAAGGATAAAAAAAGTCTTACATTTCTATTTGTATATAGTTAAGTACTGTTGACAAAATTGATGAAAATTCATGCCCGTGACAATTGTTTTTGCGGTATAATAAAAGCAACTCGAATAAAAAGGAGAGTGCCTTCGTGGGAAAAGCAATTCAAGATAAAGATTCACAACTAGTATATTTAAAAGAACGTTTAAATATGTTCATAGAAGTAATTGATACAATTGAACCAGAAGAGGTAGAACTAGAAGATGTAGATCGCCTTCTTGCAATGTTAGATGAATTAGAACTGAAATGTGAGCAATTTAAAAAAGACGAATAATATATTTATATTAAAGCGGCTGCCAATCATGTCTTGGTAGCCGCTTTTTATATGGCGAAGCTGTCCCAAAAGGTCGTTAAAAACGACCTTTTGGGACAGTCTCCAAGAAAATCTGTTTTAGTTTTCTACTTTACAGTATAAATGGGCAGAAAAAATAGTTTATAATATGAAGGTGAAAAGGAGGAATTATATGGAATATCATTCGGTGGAGCCTGTATTACAAGGAAAACAAGCAAGAGAAACAAAAACGTACAATATTTACAATTTTTTTATTATCGGAATCATTTTTGGAATTATTCCAGTTATGATTTTAGGAACTTGCAATGCGATTTGGTTAAAAGAGTCTAAGCAGAAAATATACGGACTCTTTATAATAGGAATAATGACTTTATTAGCAATGTTCATCTGTGCTGCTTTAATTGGTAATATAGATGTGCTGAAGATTGTTTCTCGAATAGCTGCTGCAGTTGTAGCAGGTGCGTATATGTATGCAATGCGAGAGCGATTTCGAATTCATAGTTTAGTAAATGAAAGAGTAGAGTCATTACGATGGATAGGTTTTATCATTGGAATAATTGGTATCATGGCCCAAACGGCATTGTTAGTAGGAGGGGAGATGCTGTATGTCAACTTCACAGAGTGAAACGATGTTGTTGCAAGAGGCGCAGCATTATTACGGGATTGGTCATATTGAAAACGCACAGCAGAAATTAGAAACGCTGCTTTCTTATAATCCGCAGCATGCGGAAGCATTGTACAATTTAGGATGCTGCTATGCAGATTCAGAACAATATGATGAAGCGAAAGAGCTTTGCATATCAGCGTTGCAGCATGGTTATAAGCCAGAAGAAGTGTACTATACACTTGGACATATATATACATACACGAATGAACTTGAAAAAGCGGAGCAAAGCTTTTTGAATGTTCTGTATTCAGACCCTTCCCATGCGCAAGCAATGGTGAAATATGCATTTGTTTTATTAAAAACAGGCCATATTGAAAAAGCCAAACAATTCATACAAAAAGCAGCAGAAATTGACCCGAATCATCCTACGGTTCTTCATTATCAATTTGTTTTATTACTTGCAATAGGAACGAAACAAGAAATAGAGGAATCCTTAAAAGATAATTATTATGGATCAAATAACGAAGTTCATTTTTTAGTACAGTTAGGAGCCCATGCAGCAACAAGGAAGAGGTATAGGGAAGCATACAAATATTACCGACAAGCGTTTTTGTTGGCGCCTAATGATAAAGAATTACTTGAAATCTTAGAAGAAGCGGAAGAGCTGATTCATCCGATTTTCTTTCCGAATGTTCTCGTGAATAAAGTGGGTGGGCCGCTTATCTTTTGGGCAATATGTTTTGGAACATTAGGCTTATTCATCACATTAAATTGGGAAAATATGACGATGATCGGAATGCTATTTTATATCATCATTTGTATATGGAGCTGGCTATCTACACCGATGTACAAATTGTATAAAAAAATAAAAAGATCATGACGGGGGAGAACACGGTGAATAAAATAGATGTGTTAAAGCAAGTGTTAGCGCAAGATGAAGAAAACGGATCGATTTGGTATTTAATTGGAGTCGAGTATAAAGAACAAGGAGATATAGCAAATGCGCTGCAAGCTTTATCGAAAGCCCTTCAGTATGGTGATCAAGAATGGAAAGATAAAGTTGCCGCTGAATTGGGAGCTTTATCACAGGCGCTTACAAGTCCGAAAGAAACAATAGATGTAACAGAAGAGGGGAGCCATTTTGAAAAAAACGAGCATCACGTAATAGAGCGAGATCCGGAAAAGGAAAAACAGTTACATACAGCTTATGTAAACGAAAATGTGGAAGAAAATGTGATTCCGATGAACGTGCTTCAAGGCGGAAGAAGCAAGCAAAAACGTGAGCAAGACCAGATTACATTTGAGGATGTCGGCGGTTTGCATGATGTGAAAAAAGCGATTCAAATGAAAATTATTAAACCGTTTACTTCACCAGGATTATTTGAACGTTTTAAGAAAAAAGTTGGCGGCGGCATTTTATTATACGGTCCTCCTGGCTGCGGCAAAACATATATTGCAAAAGCAACTGCAGGGGAGTGCAGAGCACATTTTGCGACGATGAGCATTACCGATATTCTTGATCCGTATGTTGGCGTGAGTGAACAAAATGTACGGGAAATTTTTCGACATGCTCGTTCCCAAAAGCCATGTATTTTATTTTTAGATGAAATGGATGCGCTTGGATTTAACCGGAGCAAAGCGTCGGGACATCCGACACTAAGAACAGTTATAGATCAATTGTTAACAGAGATCGAAGGTATTGATACGAATACAGACAAACTATTGTTAATTGGTGCGACCAATATGCCGTGGGATATTGATCCTGCGTTTAAAAGACCGGGTCGTTTTGATAAAATGATTTTCGTTTCCCCACCTGATTTAGACGCACGGAGCAGTATTTTTCAAATTAAGCTGGCAGGAAAACCAATTTCAACAATAGATTACGATATGTTAGCTAAAGAAACAGAACTGTATTCCGGTGCTGACATTGAAAATGTAGTAGAGCTGGCCGTAGAAAATGTTTTAGGAGAAATTATGACAACAGGTGTGGAACGAACCGTTACAATGAAGGACTTAACCGATGCTATAGTAGAAACGAAGCCGTCTACGTTGGAGTGGTTCCGCACGATTAAAAATTATATTAAATATGCAAATGAGAGCGGTGCATACGATGATGTACAAGCGTATTTAAAAAGATATAAAAAAATATAATCCCTTTCAGATGCTATCGAAATAGAAGGAATATAGAAAAAAGGGTATAATCAAATTGTGAAAATTTTTTTTAGCGTTTTGGTAGCGTTCACAATTGAGGGGGAAGTAACAATGGAAAAGCTTCAAGAAAGCATGTATCAACTAATTGTTGAAACATCGACGAACTTACCGAAGGATGTTCGCCGTGCAATTCAACGAGCAAAAGAGCGAGAAAGTGCAGGGACTCGTTCTGCGATGGCACTTGGCACCATTACAAACAATATTAAAATGGCAGATGATAATATCTCGCCAATTTGCCAGGATACAGGGATGCCAACTTTCAAAATTTACACACCAGTTGGCATAAATCAATTACACATAAAAGAAGCTATTTATGGTGCGCTTGAGCAAGCGACAAAAAACGGAAAACTTCGTCCGAACTCTGTTGATTCACTTTTTGGCGACAATAGTGGGAACAACTTAGGACCAGGTACACCAGTTATTAAGTTTGAACAGTGGGAGAAAGACTATATTGATGCTCGTTTAATTTTAAAAGGTGGTGGCTGTGAGAATAAAAACATTCAGTACAGCTTACCTTGCGAACTAGAAGGACTTGGACGAGCGGGCCGTGATTTAGAAGGGATTCGTAAATGTCTTCTTCACGCGGTATATCAAGCACAAGGACAAGGGTGTAGTGCAGGTGTAATCGGAGTCGGTATCGGGGGAGACCGTACATCAGGTTATGAGCTAGCAAAAAATCAATTATTCCGTACATTGGATGATGTAAATCCAATTCCAGAATTAGAGAAGCTTGAAGACTACGTATTAGAGAACGCCAATAAGCTTGGTATTGGAACAATGGGCTTTGGCGGCGAAACGACTTTACTTGGTTGTAAAATCGGCGTATACAATCGTCTGCCAGCTAGTTTCTATGTGTCTGTTGCATACAATTGTTGGGCATATCGCCGCTTAGGTGTAAACATTCATCCGGAAACAGGTGAAATCATCGATTGGTTGTATCAAGAAGGTGAAGATACACTGGAGCAAGAAGCACAGCAAGAAAAAAATGAACAACGTGAAATTGTACTGCAAGCACCAATTACAGAAGAGCAAATTCGTGAGCTTCGCGTTGGTGATGTTGTTACAATTAACGGAATGATGTATACAGGCCGTGATGCAATTCATAAACACTTAATGGATAACGATTGTCCTGTAGATTTAAATGGACAAGTCATTTATCACTGTGGTCCAGTTGTTGTTAAAGATGAAAATGAAAATTGGAAAATTAAAGCTGCAGGTCCAACGACAAGTATTCGTGAAGAGCCATACCAAGGCGATATTATGAAAAAGTTTGGTATTCGTGCGGTCATCGGTAAAGGCGGCATGGGTGCGAAAACATTAGCTGCACTTCAGGAGCATGGCGGTGTATATTTAAATGCGATCGGCGGTGCCGCGCAGTATTATGCGGAATGTATTAAAGAAGTAAAAGACGTAGACTTTTTACAATTTGGTATTCCAGAAGCAATGTGGCATTTACGTATTGATGGATTTAAAGCAGTTGTAACGATGGATTCACACGGTAAAAGCTTACATGCCGATGTCGATAAAACTTCACTTGAAAAATTAGCAGAGTTTAAAGAACCGGTATTTAAATAAAATGAAACTTTGATTAGTGTTTCTTCATCCCCACTAAT
Source organism: Bacillus sp. DX3.1 (assembly GCF_030292155.1). NCBI lineage: Bacteria > Bacillati > Bacillota > Bacilli > Caryophanales > Bacillaceae > Bacillus > Bacillus sp. DX3.1. Next base: position 553,182 of record NZ_CP128153.1, read on the forward strand.
CATTAGCCCTCACGTAATTTCTTTGCTGCTTGCAGAATTTTGGGGTGAGGGTATTACTGCACGTGAATGCGGGCTAAGTAGAAAAATGCATCTCGAATGATTCGAGGTGCATTTTTCTTTGGTATATATGGAAAAACATGTTCAGCATGAAACAAATATTGAAAACAGAAACTACAGGTACGATTATATATGGAAAGGAGACTATTTATGAAGCATAAATGGTTATATATAGGTCTCATTTTTTCAATTATGATGGCATTTGTTCCGGCTTCTGTATTTGCTTATACAAACACACCAAATCACTGGGGAATTCCGCGGGCGAAAGATGAAACGCCACCAGATGCTGGAAAGAGGTTTACTGACTTACTACGTAACAACGGTGGTTTTTATCTAGGGGACATGAAGAAAAAGGACATATATTTAACATTTGATAACGGATATGAAAATGGATATACTGGAAAAATCTTAGACGTATTAAAAGAAAAGAAAGTACCAGCAACTTTTTTTGTGACAGGACATTATATAAAAGGACAAAAAGATTTATTAAAAAGAATGGTAAACGAAGGACATATTATTGGGAATCATTCACAGACACATCCAGATTTCACAACAGTAAATGATGCTAAACTTCGTGAAGAGTTGCAAAGTGTAACAGATGAAATTAAGAATGTAACCGGACAAAAGGAAGTAAAATATTTACGTCCACCACGTGGGATCTTCAGTGAACGTACATTGGCATTAGCAAAAGATATGGGGTATTATAATGTATTTTGGTCACTTGCTTTTATTGATTGGAAGATAGATCAACAACGAGGCTGGCAGTATGCTCACAATAATGTAATGAATATGATTCATCCAGGGGCAATTATTTTATTACACGCAGTATCAAAAGATAATACAGAAGCACTTGCAAAAATCATTGATGATTTACGAGAGAAAGGGTATCATTTTAAAAGCCTAGATGATTTCGTAAAAAGCAATCAACCGTAAGCATGTATGCTTACGGTTTTCTCATGCTATAATGATGTGTAAAAAGGATGGGGAAATGTATGTGGAGCGAGCATGTTACGTTAGAATATCCATATCATTTTGACGAAGTGTTAAGGCGGCTATCTTTTGATCCGTTGAATGCTGTGAATTTAGAAGATAAAACAATTCAAGTCCCACTCATCGTAGATGGAGAACATATTGTTGTACGCGTGCAAGGGATTGGCACGCTTGAAAAGCCACAATTTTGGATTTCAAGCCAGATGGGTGAGCAAGAGCAAATTATGAAACGTATTCATTCAATTTTTCAATGGAATCAATCCTTTCATGATATGCAAAACCATTTTATAAACACATCATTACGTCCGCTTTTCGAAACATTTGCATATACACCACTTATTTTAGAGTTTGACTATTTTGCCTGCCTTCTTCGCTGTATTATTCATCAACAAGTCCATTTGAAATTTGCAACTACACTTACAGAACAATTTGTAAAAAGGTATGGAACAGAGAAGAATGGCGTTTTCTTTTTTCCAACACCTGAAAGGGTAGCAAATATTACAGTAGAAGAATTGCGAAATCAAAAGTTTAGTCAGCGAAAGGCTGAATACATCGTTGGACTTGCGAAACATATTGCGGAAGGTAAGTTACATTTAGAAGAACTAGAGGCAAAAACAGACCAAGAAGTAACAGCACAGCTATTGCCACTGCGAGGCATCGGTGCATGGACGGTACAAAACTTCTTACTGTTTGGGCTAGGGCGTCAAAATATGTTTCCGAAAGCAGATATCGGGCTTCAGCGTGCACTTCAAGGATTATTTCAATTAGAGAATAAACCGGATGACGCATTTTTAGAACAAATGAAACAAGAGTGTGAACCATACTGCAGTTATGCAGCGTTATATTTATGGAAAAGTATAGAGTAGAGGTGTAACAATGATACAAAAACAACATGAGAGTAAGTTGGAAGTTGGTCAAACGTTTCCTGTGACAATTAAACGTCTTGGGATTAACGGAGAGGGCGTTGGTTATTTCAAGAGACAAGTTGTCTTCATTCCAGGGGCATTACCAGGAGAGGAAGTAGTTGCAGAAACAACTAAAATTCAGCGTGGTTTTGCTGAAGCGAAAGTGAAAAAAATCCGTAAAGCGTCACCACATCGCGTAAAACCGCCATGTCCTGTATACGATGAATGCGGCGGTTGTCAGTTGCAACATTTAGCGTATCAAGAGCAATTGAATCAAAAGCGTGATATTGTTGTACAGGCATTTGAAAAGTATATGAACGGAAGTATGGAAGCGGATATTCGTCCGACACTTGGCATGGGAGATCCGTGGCATTATCGCAATAAAAGTCAATTGCAAGTAGGACGTAAAGACGAAAAGGTTATTACAGGATTATACAAACAAAACTCACATCAATTAATTGATATTTCTCATTGTATGATTCAGCATAAAGCAACGAACGAAGCAACAAAAGTTGTAAGACGTATATTAGAAAAACTGAACATTTCTATTTACAATGAGAAAAAACAAAAAGGTCTTGTACGTACAATTGTGACACGTGCTGCGGTTCAAACAGGGGAAGTACAAGTCACATTAATTACAACAAAAGAAGAACTGCCAAATAAAGATCAATTTATCGCAGAAGTACAAAAACAGATGCCAACTGTAAAATCGATTATGCAAAACGTGAACTGGCGTAAAACATCTGTTATTTTCGGTGATAAAACATTCCGTTTAGCTGGGAAAGAAGTCATTCAAGAAACACTTGGTGATTTATCATTTGAATTATCAGCACGCGCTTTCTTCCAGTTGAATCCAGAACAAACGGTTGTTTTATATAATGAAGCGAAAAAGGCTGCTGCGTTAACAGGTACAGAAAAAATTGTTGATGCATATTGCGGCGTTGGTACAATTGGACTTTGGCTTGCGAATGATGCAGCGGAAGTACGCGGCATGGATGTAATTCCAGAAGCGATTGAAGATGCGAAGAAAAATGCGAAGCGTCATGGCTTTACAAACACGAAGTATGAAGCTGGAAAAGCAGAACAATGGTTACCGAAATGGGTAAAAGAAGGATGGCGTCCAGACGTAATCGTGGTTGATCCACCGCGTACAGGTTGTGATGACAAATTACTCGAAACGATTTTAAAAGTGAAACCGAAACAAGTTGTTTACGTTTCTTGTAATCCTTCATCATTAGCACGTGATGTGAAAGCATTGATGCAGAGCTATGAAGTGGAATATGTGCAGCCGGTTGATATGTTCCCGCATACGGCGCATGTTGAGAATGTAGTTAAGCTTGTTAGAAAATAAACTACCTTGAAATAATAGGATCTGTTCCCTCATACAGCAGGAGTCTGTGTGAGGGATTGTATTTTATTCAGCCAATGAAAGTAAGGAGAATACAATGAACAATTATAAATTGACGATTCAATATGATGGTGGACGCTATAAGGGATGGCAAAGACTTGGTAATAACGATAATACCATTCAAGGAAAAATTGAAAGTGTATTATCAGAAATGGTCGGAAGAGATATCGAAATTATCGGTTGCAGCAGAACAGATGCTGGTGTACACGCTCTTAACCAAGTAGCTAATTTTATGATTGAGGAGAATTTGACGGAACCTAAAGTTAAAAAGTATTTAAATCAATACTTGCCAAACGATATTAGTATTACTGATGTGAAGCTAGTTCCAGAGCGTTTTCATGCTCGCTATAATTCTAAAGCGAAAACGTATTCATATAAGATTTGGAATGAGGAACATACAAATCCATTTATGCGTAAATATAGCATGCATGTTGAGAAAAAGTTAAATATTGAAAGCATGAAAAAAGCAGCGCAATATTTAATCGGTTCACATGATTTTACTGCTTTTTCAAACGCTAAATCTAAGAAGAAGTCTATGGTTCGAGAAGTATATATGCTCGATATAGTAGAAAATGAAGGTTTCATCCAAATTAGAGTGAGCGGAAACGGATTTCTTCACAATATGGTGAGAAAGATCGTTGGAGCGTTAGTAGAAGTTGGCTTAGGTCAGTTAGATGCTAACGCAATACCACAAATTTTAGAGGCGAAACAACGAAACCAAATCAATTGTCTTGCTGATGCAAGTGGGTTGTATTTGGAGAAGGTTGATTTTTAGACAAACAGATGTAATTTATCCCGCATTAACGGGCAGTAAAACCCTCACTGATTAAAGTTTCACTTTATGTTGTAAACTCACTAGCATCCCATATGTTCCTACATACACTTTGGACATGTAGAAAATGTTGTGCGGTTGGTGTAGATAGAAGCTAAATCAAAAAGAAAGAGTTAATAACTCTTTCTTTTTTTTGTTTGTGCTTATAGAAACTGTAAAGAAATCAAGGTGATGTATATGTTTGATGCATACAAGTTGTGATGGAGTCATGATAAATCAATAATCTTGATAACTATTTAAATTATATTTTTTTAGTCGATATTGTAGGTTTTGCCTACTCAAGCCTAAAAACTTTGCTGTTTGTGAGATATTACCTTTATTTTCTTTCAGAACTTGATTAATGTATTCTTTTTCCATTTCTTTTATTGTATGCTTTAAAGTTTTAGACGTATCATTGGTAGCATCATTTGCATCCCGCCTCATTAGAGGGGGATGAATGTTGAATTCACTTTTGGTTAGTTCATAAAAACGTGTTGGAATATGGCGTGTTGTAATGATTTCCTCATCTTCTATTAAGTTCATAGAGCCTTCAATCATGTGTTCCAACTCTCTTATATTTCCAGGCCAATCGTGTTTATAGAAAAACTCTCTTACGTTATGATCCACACCTTTTACTTTTAAGCCAAATTGGGTATTATACTTTTCAATAAAACAATGAAGAAGAGTTAAGATATCTTCTTTTCTCTCTCTTAAAGGTGGAAGAAATAAAGTAACAACGCTTAATCTATAGTATAGGTCTTTCCTTAATCGATTGTGTGTAATAGCTTCAACAGGATCTTCATTAATGGTTGCTATGATTCGGACATCTACTTCTTTTTCTTGTGCTCCTCCGATTCTTCGTATTGTTTTATCTTGTATAGCACGCAGTAATTTAGCTTGAAGAGCTGCACTTAATGAGTTAATTTCATCTAATAATAAAGTCCCTCCATTTGCTTCTTCAAATAAACCTGGTTTATCTATTGCACCTGTAAAAGCACCTTTGTTCGTGCCAAATAATAGGCTTTCCATTAGGGTTTCTGGTATAGCAGCACAGTTTTGCGAGATAAAAAGATTTGCTGAACGATGACTTTCATTATGAATGCTTTGTGCAAATAATTCTTTACCAGTTCCCGTTTCTCCCACGATAAGTATGGAGGAAGAGGTACGTGTTACTTTTTTTGCTTCTGTAATGATGGATTGAATTGCCCTAGAATTACCTATTATATGATTAAAGGTAAACTTAGTATTTTGTTTTCGAGGAACATTTGTTTTAATCGGTTGCTTTAATTGGGTAATATCTTTTGAAATCTCAATAGCACCTTTAATTTTTCCATTTTCTATTATGGGGAAGGTATCATTAATTGTCGTAATCTCTTTTCCTTTATTATTAAAATAAGTTTGTTTTATGTTTTTTTTTGTTTTTCCAAGTTTTAGTGCCTCTATGAGAGTACTGCTTTTGTTCTCTTCAAATGCAAATACCTCTAAAGGATTTTTATGTAATACATCCCTACAATCCATTGATTCAATTTCCATCATTTTGCGATTATAGATTATCGTTTTACTTTCTTCATTAATAATGTGAATTCCAATATCAATTTCATTGAGTAAAGTTTCATATAGCATATTCATTTCAACTAATTTTTTGAAATTGATTTCTTTTGTATGCATGTACCATCTTCTCCTCGTTATATCTTATGAAGACTGACTTTTTATAATTTTATTAAAATTCTTATAAAATAGCAAAAATTTTTGCGCTTTTACTATTGAAAATTTTAAAATGATAGAAAAATTTTGCACTTATTAAGATCTTTTTCGCACGAACTCCTAATTTTACATAGGAATTGAGGTTGGTATGTATCTTGCATTAATAGTAGTGGAAAGCTTTAAGTTTAAAGATTAGGGGTGAGTTGAAAGTTTTATCCCGCTATTCGGGGGGCAGTAATCCCCCGGTTGGTGAGGGCTAATAATCAGTGGGGGATGAAGAAAATCCCCACTGATTAAAGTTTCACTTTATGTTAATGCCAAGCAAATCATAAGAAAGTTTAAGAATTGATTATTGCGTTACGGTTTATTTCCGGTTTGTAGTAACAATGAAATACAAATGTACGCTATTATTTTTTATATTTTAAATTTCTTTTTTAGATTAATTTTTAAAGCGTTTACATTTATATGTTCTTGCAAAACCAAAAGGGGGATTTATATGACGAATCAAAATCAGGAATTAAAACGGGAGTTGAAAAGTCGACATTTATTTATGATTGCACTTGGAGGGGTTATTGGTACCGGACTTTTCTTAGGATCCGGTTATACAATCCATGAAGCTGGGCCGGGCGGGGCACTTGTAGCGTATCTTGTTGGGGGATTTGTTATGTATTTAACAATGCTCTGCCTTGGGGAATTGGCTGTTGCTATGCCTGATGCAGGATCCTATCAAACGTATGCTACAAATCATATTTCGCCTGCAGTAGGTTACGTAGTGGGGTGGATGTCATGGTTAAACTGGTCTGCTACGATAGGGATTGAACTGATTGCAGTTAGTATCTTAATGAAACGCTGGTTTCCAGATGTATCATCTTGGATCTGGTGCGTAGTTTTTGCAGTGCTTCTTTTTGCTATTAATGCATTATCCTCACGGAGTTTTGCAGAGGTTGAGTTTTGGTTTGCAAGTATTAAAGTAATTACGATTATCGCATTTATTATTTTAGGCGGGGCAGCTATGTTTGGATTCCTAGATATGAAAGGAAATGAAACAGCACCAATGCTTTCTAACTTTACTGATCACGGGGGACTGTTTCCAAATGGGCTAACAGCTATTTTAATTACAATGATTGCCGTCAACTTTTCCTTCCAGGGAACAGAACTAGTTGGTATTGCGGCTGGAGAGAGTGAAAATCCGGAGAAAACAATTCCAAAAGCAATTAATAATACAGTTTGGCGTATATTAGTTTTCTTTGTACTTTCTATTTTTATACTTGCTGGGTTATTCCCTTGGCAACAAGCAGGAGTAGTAGAAAGTCCATTCGTAGTTGTATTTGATAAAATTGGTATTCCTTATGCAGCAGATGTTATAAACTTCGTTATTATCACAGCGGTATTATCAGTAGCAAATTCTGGCTTATATGCAACTTCTCGTATGCTTTGGTCTATGTCGAATCAAGGAATGATTAGTCCGATTTTTGGTAAGTTGTCCAAAAATGGTGTTCCAATTTATGCATTGATTGTAAGTACCATTGTTGGCTGTCTCTCTTTATTATGTGGTATATATGCAGAGGATACAGTTTATTTATGGCTGCTTTCTATTGCAGGATTTGGTGCAATACTGGTCTGGGCATCTATTGCTTTATCGAATCTTCTCGCTAGAAGAACGTACTTAAAGCAGGGCGGGGATATTAAGGATTTGAAATTTAAAACGCCGTTGTATCCGTATGTTCCGCTTCTTGCTTTTCTATTAAATATGACCGTAATTGTGAGTATGGCATTTATTCCAGAACAACGCATGGCATTGTATTGTGGTATTCCATTTATGATTGTTTGCTTACTGTTTTACCGTGTTACAAAAAATAAGAAAAGAAAAATGGAACATACTGAAAAAACGAATACAACAGAAGCGCAAAATTTATGATGAAATTTCAGGTGGGATTTTTATTCCTAGAAATAATTTTTTAAGATTTGAATAAAAATGAGTTGTTGTGTAGTCAGATAGAATTCTACAAAATCAACTGGAGTGAACCAATCGTATTTTCATGTAGAACATAGCGGGTGCGTTACTTATTCTCATTGGAATCGATCAATTATTGTAAAATAAGACCAAAACCAATCTTCGAGTATTTCCCAGGAAAACCAACAAAAACTTGTATATGTCGACAGGCTTTCATTCATACTAACAATGATTTCTTTTAAAGAAAGGGGTATGGACATGGGACGTGGTAAAGCTTTCGATCATAAGAAAAAGGGTCACGATCATCAACCACCAAAAGGTGCTCACATTCATAAAGATGTGAATGAGCATACGTTAGAAGAGGAAGAATTGCCTGTTAACATTGAAACGTATAAAAATAGTTTGAAAAAGCATTAAAGCACCTAATATAGGTGCTTTTTAGCGTATATCCTCGATTAGTTGTTCGGTTTCTTCATACATTCCGTATTCACTTAATACTTGAATACATAGCCACTTTAGTTCTTCAATACTCGGTTCAATTTCTTCTGGAATTACATGCTGGATATCTTCAAGTCCAATGCCAAAGTGAATGAGTTCAAGTACTTGGTCGTCAATATTTCGATCCATTAATAATTCTAATACTTCTAGATTGAATATGTATCGATAAGCCTCATCGAGTGAAACGACTTTCAGTTTTAAGCTTTCTACAATACCGAGTATAAAAAGAAGAATCGTTTTTTCAAGAACAGGTTTTTCCTCCATTTGAAAAATTAGCTTCATTTGTATTTGCACCTCCACAGTATAGCGCTAGGTTGTACTATACTATTCGGATAGGTGTAGCGAATATGCATAATAAGGTGAAACTTTTCTTAGTAGGGGACTTCATCCCCCGCTGAAAAGTAGCCCTGACCAATCGGGCTTTTATCCTGAACGGACAGGCAATAAGAGTTCAATTGTTTTGAGCGAAAGAAAAAGCGTCATCATGACGCTTCTTTTCTAAAAAATACTCCATCCTTCTTGCGCAGAAAGTAGTTCTAATAGTTTAAAGCCAGCGATACTATTTCCGTTTGCGTCTAAAGCTGGTCCGAAAATACCGATACCTATTTCACCTTTTACACAGCCAAAAATCCCACCAGATACACCACTTTTTGCAGGAATTCCAACGCGAATTGCAAACTCACCAGATTCGTTGTACATGCCGCATGTTACCATAAATGTTTTACAAATTTTTGTGATGTGTTCTGGGATAATTTGTTTTTTCTGATACGGGTCGTAACCGTCCATTGCAAAAATTAAACCGATGCGTGCTAAGTCAATACAATTTACTTCAATTGCACATTGACGTGTGTATAAGTCCATTAGTTCTTCGATATCTCCATCGATAATGCCATTTTGCTTCATATAGTAACAAAGAGAACGGTTTAAGAAAGCAGTTTCTAGTTCAGAAATGGCAACTTTTGAAGAGTAATTAATTGAAGGGTTGTCTGTAATATCACGTACAAAGCGGAGAATGCGTTCCATCTTTTCTTCATTACTATCTCCTGTAATCATACTTGTAACTGCTAATGCACCTGCGTTAATCATCGGATTAAGTGGTTTAGAAGAGCTTGTTGTTTCTAATTTAATAATAGAGTTGAATGGATCACCAGTTGGCTCCATTCCGACTTTAGAAAATAAATATTCTTCACCACGGTCTAGAAGGGCAAGAGCAAGTGTAATTACTTTTGAAATGCTTTGAAGAGTAAAGGGTGTTTGTGAGCTGCCAGCATGGACATAATCCTTATCTTTATGATAAATAGCAATCCCTAAATCGTCTGGATTTGCATTTCCTAGTTCGGGGATATAAGTAGCAAGTTTACCTTTTTGTGTGTATGGTTTTACTTTGTTTAACAACTGTTGTAAGTTGTTTGTCTCGACGCACTGCATAGTACCAACGCTCCTATTTCTTTATCACTAAGTGTACTGTTCCCAATAAACTCGGAAATAAATAATAACATGAAAAAGTGGAATGATAAAATAAAACTTCGATGTAGCACGTAACAGCCTAATTGATGTAACGAATGATTAGTGAGGGATGAAGCGCCCCGTTAGTGAAAATTTCACGTTATCTCATGTGAATGAGCAGTACGTTTTTTACTTTGAAATGGTAAAGAATGAAAGAAGAAAAATAGAGGGTATATTTCACTTTATATTTATAATTTTCCTTATAATACATACTGTTACAAAGATAAATTCCCACAAAAATTTCGTAAATAAAAACTACACATCTATACAACTATATGTTATTATTGTGTAACAGAAAGCGTTTTCTTAATTTAATTTATTGGTAACGATTTCATAAATTTGAATAGGGGGAATTAAAATGTTGCAGTTTTTACAACGTATTGGTAAAGCGTTAATGCTTCCAATCGCAGTATTACCAGCAGCAGGGTTATTACTTCGTTTAGGTCAACCTGATGTGTTTGATATTCCTGTTATGGCACAAGCCGGCGCAGCAATTTTTGATAACTTAGCACTTATTTTTGCAATTGGTATTGCGATTGGTTTATCTGTTGATGGTAGCGGTGCAGCAGGTCTTGCGGGGGCGATTGGTTACCTTGTAATGAAAAATAGTATTAATGCACTTAGTACAGGATATTCAACTGTAGAATTACAAGATAAATTAGGGAAAGTTCAAGATTTGATTGGCACAAGTGCTAATTTGGATCCGTCTAAACTCGCAGACACAATGACACAAGTATCAAAAGCGGCCGAGTTATCGACGAAAGTTGATATGAAAGTATTAGGCGGTATTATTGTAGGTATTATTGCAGGATTACTATATAATAAGTTTCATAAAATTAAGCTTCCAGAATGGTTAGGATTCTTTGCTGGAAAACGTTTCGTTCCAATTATTACATCTGTTGTGATGTTATTATTAGGAATTGTATTTGCACAAATTTGGCCAACAATTCAAAATGGTATTGATGCATTGGCCCATGGTATTGTTAATCTAGATGCAGTAGGTGCAGGTCTTTTTGGATTCTTAAACCGTTTATTAATTCCAATCGGTTTACACCATGTAATGAACACATATTTCTGGTTCGTATTTGGTGACTTTACAAATGCAGCAGGAAATGTTGTCAATGGTGATATTGCACGTTTCCTTGCGGGTGATAAATCAGCGGGTATGTTCATGACTGGCTTCTTCCCAGTAATGATGTTTGGTCTACCAGCAGCATGTTTCGCAATGATTGCAGCTGCTAAGCCAGAAAAACGTAAAGCTGTTACAGGTATGTTAGCAGGTCTTGCATTGACTTCTTTTTTAACAGGTATTACAGAACCAATTGAATTCTCATTTATGTTCTTATCACCGTTTTTATATGGTGTCCATGCTGTATTAACAGGTATTTCTTTATTTGTAACAACAACACTGGGCATTCATGACGGTTTCACATTTAGTGCAGGTGCGATTGATTACGGATTAAACTTTGGTATCGCAACAAAACCATTATTATTAGCGGGTATCGGCTTAATTTACGCAGCCATTTACTTCTTTGTATTCTATTTCTTAATTAAGAAATTCAACTTAAAAACACCAGGTCGTGAAGATGATGATGAGCTAGTAGAAGACGGAGATGCACCAGTTGCAGGATCTATTGGTGAAACTTACGTAGCGGCATTAGGCGGAAAAGAAAACTTAGCAGTTATCGATAACTGTGCAACTCGTTTACGTCTACAAGTAAAAGATGCAACCTTAGTAAATGAACCAGCATTAAAACGTGCAGGTGCAAAAGGTGTTATGAAATTAAGTAATACAAGTGTACAGGTAATCGTTGGTACAAACGTTGAATCTGTAGCTGATGATATGAAAAAACACGTATAATTTACATTGAAAGAGGATGTCCTAAAAGATCGACGAAATCGGTCCTTTAGATGACATTCTCTTTTTTTTGTTTAAAAATTCCAATGACAATCTTACTTTTGGAAATTTTCTTTTTCTTTTTTTTACATATCGATTGGTAATATGTTCATCACATGATACAGTAAGGATGACATAAAATGAAATTCCTATTATTAGGAAAGAAAAGACTATGGAATGTGGTCATTGAAGCGATTGAATAACGGTAAATAAGGGAAAAAGCAATTATGAAATAAAGAAAGGGTAATGTCGGTATGAAGTCTCAAAAACCGATTATATACATAAAAAGAACAGTCATTTTTAGTGTGTTGTTCGCACTTGTATATTTCGGATATACAAAAATTATTTCGCATAATAAAAAAGAGAATGAGTTAAAAGTAGCAACAGAGATAAAAAAAGAAACGGTACAAAAGCAACCGGAAAAACCTGCAGAGCAATCACAACAAGCTCACGAGGCAGAACAGCCTGTTGAAGAAGGACCGCCACAAGAAATTAACGAAAATGCACAATTAGATGAGTATTTAAAGAGCAAAAATTTTAGTGGAACAGCAGTTGTTGTGAAAAACGGAAAAGTACTTCTGAATAAAGGATATGGACTTGCAAATAGAGAGAAAAATGTACCAAATAATTCAGATACAACATTCTACATTGGTTCAATTACAAAAGCCTTTGTAGCAACAGCTATTATGCAGTTAAAAGATCAAAATAAACTTCAAACAGAGGATACGGTAGCGAAATATATTCCTGATTTTCCACAAGGTGGTGAAATCAAATTAGCTCATCTTTTGACACATACGTCTGGTATTCCGGAATATGAGGCAGGAGCAGACCAAATTTCTCATGATGAGTTATTGAAGCGGATTGGACAACAAAAACGTTTATTTAATCCAGGGGCAAAATGGAAGTATTCTGATTCCAATTACTCAGTACTTGCGTATATTGCGGAGAAGGTTAGTGGACAACCGTTAGAAGAATATATTAAACAGCATATTTTTAATGTCATAGGCATGAAGCATTCAGGTTTTGGTACGGAATTAGAGCAAACAAAGTATCCTTCTACTGGTTATAAAATAAAAAATAATAATATGACAACACCCGCTATTCCAAGTATGTCACAATTGTACGGATGCGGTGATATATATACAACTGCAAACGACTTATACTTATTTAATGAAGCGTTATTTTCAGGAAAATTAATTTCAAAAGAAAGTTATAATCAAATGTTTACAGGGGGTAAAAAAGACTACGGATTCGGGTGGTATGTGAATCCGGGAAGTTACACTAATCATGGTGTAATGCCGGGATGGAACTGTTTAAACGGTTTTAGCAAAAACGGAAGTGTACATGTTGTTTTATTATCTAATATTCAAAATAACATTAAATCATTTGGTTCAGTGAATAATGACATTTATATGATGTTGCAGCAGATTGAAGTGTAGAAGGCTATCTTTTGAGATAGTCTTTTTATTATTTCAACCGAGAAGACCCCCTCCTCTAAACGAAGTGAAGTTGGGGGTAGTTCAATGGAAAAGTATTAGAGTTGACACCAAACTAAGTTGTAACTATAATTATTACAACAAGAATGATAAAGGAGAAGTTATTATGACATTAAAAATAAAAGTTTATTCGGATTATGTTTGTCCGTTTTGTTTTTTAGGAGAACAACCACTGCAAGAAGCAATTCAAGGAAAAGATGTAGAAGTAGAATGGATGCCGTTTGAATTAAGACCATATCCAGCGGAGCGAATTGATCCATGGAATGAGCCAGATAAATTAGGAATGTTCCAAAGTACAATTATACCGTGGGCAGAGCAAATGGGAGTTGATATGAAACTGCCTCGACTTTCACCGCATCCTTATACACATACTGCATTTGAAGGATATCAATTTGCGAAAGAACATGGAAAAGGAAATGAATATCAGCACTGTGTATTTACGGCATTTTTCCAAGAAGAACGAAATATTGGTGAAATTGATGTGCTAGTAGAAATTGCTGGAGAAGTCGGATTAAATCAAGATAAATTTAAAAAAGCATTAGAAGATCGTACCTATAAAGCTGCTCATGAAAAAGCTGTACATCATGCGTACTATGAACAGGGTGTACAAGCTGTACCGACATTTATTATTGGCGATAGCGTTGTACAAGGTGTCAAAGATAAAAAAGCGTTAGAAGCAGTGATTGAACAAGAATTGAAAAAAGAAACGGCAACTATTTCAGAAGGAATGACATGCAACATAGATGGTTGTGAGTGATGGAAAAGCAGGTGCTAATAGCATCTGCTTTTTTGTTGCGTTCTGATGAATTATAATTATTTCAATAAAGTGAAACTTTAATCAGTGGGAGTATTACTGCCCGCAAATAGCGGGGGAAATTAGGATTAATTTGTAGATGAGCGTTGCCACTTCTTTGTGTTCAAGCTTATGTATATAGCGAAAACAAAAAGAGGAGGCGCTTGAAATGAAGTATGTCATCACACCGCGATATTTACCTGTCCCAAGTAAAAGGCGTTCTGGATTACAAATGGAGAAAGTTGCTTTTGTGGTCGCGCATGATACAGGAAATCCGAATGCAACAGCTGCTCAAAATGTATTGTATTATGAAAGATCCTGTAATGAGATGAGTGCATCTGCACATCTATTTGTTGATGATCGGGACATTATTGAATGTATACCAGCGTTAACAGCTAAGCCTGAAAAGGCATGGCATGTTAGATACGATGTCCCAGGTGATAATAACCGCTTTGGGCAGAATGCAAATGATGCAGCAATCGGAGTGGAGCTTTGCTATGGCACAAGTGGGAAGATTGATAATGAAGAAGCATACACGCGATATGTATCGGTAATTGCGTATATTTGTAATAGATTTTCTTTGCATCCTTCCGTCAGTTTAATTAGTCATAAAGAGCTAGACCCTTCGCGGAGAGAGGATCCACATACAGCTTTTGCCTACATGGGAAAGTCATGGGGAGAATTTGTGCAAGATGTAATGCGAGAATTTGAAGGAACATCCCCAGCAGTAACAGTACGTACAGGCATAGTTGAAATTGTAGCAGACTCTTTAAATGTTAGAAAAGAAGCAAGCTTCACCGCGCGAATTGTAAAAGTTGTGCATAAAGGAGAACGCTATCAAGTATTCGGGGAAGAAAACGGCTTATATTGTGTTGGAACGAATGAATGGATTAGCACAAATTCACAATATGTGAAATTCCTTTCAGGTTCACAGCAAGTAGCCAATGAGCGTGTTAGAGTAGTCGAGATTGTAGCAGATTCATTATATGTAAGAAGCGCCCCTAGTTTTAACGCGCGAATTGTAAAGGTTGTGCACAAAGGAGAAAGCTACAAGGTGTATGGGGAAGAAAACGGTTTGTATTGCGTAGGAACAGATGAATGGATTAGTGCAAATTCAAAATATGTAAAGTGAAACTTTGATCAGTGGGGGGGCTTTATCCCCCACTGATCATTAGCCTTCACCAATCGGGCTTTTATGGGCAGTTTATCCCCCACTTAACCTCTTTGCTTTTTGCTGAACTTTGAGGTGGGGATATTACTGCCCGTTAATGCGGGGTAAAAGGTATTTCCAATTAATAATGAAAAAAGTGTGCCAAACAGGCACACTTTTTTACTATTCTGTTTCAAAATGACTATAACAGAATAGTAAGTAAGGGTATTACAGTTTACAACGGGTATGACTCTTCAAACTACATAATATAATTCTTTTATTATAATATAAAAAAATACAATTAATTAAAGGGTAAATTTAGTAGATTTTTAAATGATGTTAATACTATGTGAATAGTGGTTTGCTCAACATTTCACAAATGTGTCACAACTATCTCATTCACTTTTCAAAAAAAGTAGTATCCTAAATGTATAAGCTGTTATATAAAAATTCTTAGTCCTGTACTAATCAAAAATGGAGGAGATTAGGATGACTCAAGTAATAGAAACTGTAAAAAAAGCATGGACAAACTTTAAAGGTGAAAAATGGAAAGCAGAGATTGATGTTCGCGATTTCATTTTAAATAATGTAAACGTTTACGAAGGTGATGAGGCCTTCTTAACTGGTGCAACAGAAGCAACGAAACAACTTTGGGATCAAGTAATGGATTTAACAGAACAAGAACGCGATAATGGTGGCGTTCTTGATATGGATACAAAAATTGTTTCTTCTATTACATCACATGACCCAGGATACTTAAATAAAGATATTGAAACAGTAGTTGGTTTCCAAACTGACAAACCATTCAAACGTTCTTTACAACCATACGGTGGTATTCGTATGGCAGAGCAAGCTTGTGAAGCTTACGGATATGAAATGGATAAAGAACTGAGCCGTATTTTCAGAGAATGGCGTAAAACGCATAACCAAGGTGTATTTGATGCATATACTCCGGAAATGAAATTGGCTCGTAAATCAGGTGTTATTACTGGTCTTCCAGATGCATATGGCCGTGGTCGTATTATCGGTGATTATCGCCGCGTTGCATTATACGGTGTAGATCGTTTAATCGAAGCAAAAAAAGTAGATTTGAATTTAACTGGCGGTGTAATGAGCGAGGATACAATGCGTCTACGTGAAGAGTTATCTGAGCAAATGCGCGCACTTCAAGAACTAAAACAAATGGCAGCTTCTCACGGTTTTGATATTTCTAAACCAGCAACAAATGCACAGGAAGCATTCCAATGGTTATACTTTGCATATCTTGCAGCAATTAAAGAACAAAATGGGGCAGCAATGAGCCTTGGTCGTACTTCTACATTCTTAGATATCTTCATTGAAAGAGATATCGAAAACGGTACTTTAACAGAAGAAGCGGCACAAGAAATTGTGGATCACTTCATTATGAAGTTACGTCTTGTAAAATTTGCAAGAACACCTGATTACAATGAATTATTCTCTGGTGACCCAACTTGGGTAACAGAATCTATCGGTGGTATGGCACTTGATGGTCGTCCATTAGTAACGAAAAACTCATTCCGTTTCTTGCACACATTAGATAATTTAGGTCCAGCACCAGAGCCAAACTTAACAGTTCTTTGGTCTAAACAATTACCACAGAATTTTAAAAACTACTGTGCGAAAATGTCTATTAATACATCTGCGATTCAATATGAAAATGATGACATTATGCGCCCAGAGTACGGCGATGACTATGGTATTGCTTGCTGCGTATCTGCAATGAGAATTGGTAAACAAATGCAATTCTTCGGAGCACGTGCAAACTTAGCAAAAGCGTTATTATACGCAATTAACGGCGGTAAAGATGAAAAATCAAAAGCGCAAATTGGACCTGAATTTGCACCAATTACTGCTGAAGTATTAGATTACGAGGAAGTTATGCGTAAATTCGATATGACAATGGAATGGTTAGCAGGTCTATACTTAAATACATTAAATGTAATTCATTACATGCATGATAAATATAGCTATGAACGTATTGAAATGGCACTTCATGATACTGATGTTCTTCGTACAATGGCAACAGGTATCGCTGGCTTATCTGTAGTAGCCGATTCTTTAAGTGCAATTAAATACGCAAAAGTAAAACCAATTCGTGATGAAAATGGCATTGCAGTTGATTTTGAAATCGAAGGTGATTTCCCTAAATACGGTAATAATGATGACCGTGTAGATGAAATTGCAGTAAGTCTTGTAAAAACATTTATGAACAAGCTTCGCAAACATAAAACATACCGTAATTCTGTTCATACAATGTCAATCTTAACGATCACATCTAACGTAGTGTATGGTAAGAAAACAGGTAACACACCAGATGGTCGTCGTACTGGTGAGCCATTTGCACCAGGGGCAAACCCAATGCATGGTCGTGATACAAAAGGTGCATTAGCATCACTATTATCTGTTGCGAAATTACCATATGAAGATGCGCAAGATGGTATCTCTAACACATTCTCTATCATTCCAAAAGCACTTGGTAAAGAAGAAGATGTACAAGTACGAAACTTAGTATCTATGCTAGATGGATATGCAGTTAAAGAAGGACATCACTTAAATATTAACGTATTTAATCGTGAAACATTAATGGATGCAATGGAACATCCTGAGAAATATCCACAATTAACAATTCGTGTATCTGGTTACGCTGTTAACTTCATTAAGTTAACTCGTGAACAACAAATTGATGTAATTAACCGTACAATGCATGAAAGCATGTAAGTAAAAAGTTTCCCTCTATTTTTAATAAAAATAGAGGGAGGCTGTTTCAATAGAGGAGGAAGTAACATGGTAAAAGGAAGAATTCATTCTGTAGAGTCTTGTGGTACTGTCGATGGCCCAGGAATTCGTTATGTAATATTTACACAAGGGTGTTTATTACGCTGTCAATATTGTCATAATGCTGATACGTGGGAAATTGGTAAAGGAAAAGAAATAACAGTTGAAGAAGTGATGCAGGATATTACATGTTACCTTCCCTTTATTGAAGCTTCTGATGGGGGCATTACGGTCAGTGGTGGGGAACCATTACTGCAGTTAGAATTTTTGACTGAGCTGTTTAAAAAATGTAAAGAAGTCGGTATTCATACGACAATCGATTCTTCAGGAGGATGCTATTCTGAAGAGCCAGAGTTCCAAAGAAAATTAGATATTTTAATGGACTATACAGATTTAGTTTTATTAGATTTAAAACATATCGATTCCAAGAAACATCGTAAATTAACAGGTAAGCCGAATGAACATATTCTACAATTTGCTCGTTATTTATCTGAGAAACAGAAGCCGATATGGGTGCGACATGTATTAGTTCCTGGTGTTACAGATAGTGAAGATGACTTACAAAGATTATCTAGCTTCATCCAAAGTCTTTCTAACGTAAAGAAAGTCGAAGTCTTACCATATCATAAGCTTGGTGTATATAAATGGGAAGCTCTTGGACATAAATATCCTCTTGAAGGAGTACAGCCTCCAACAGAAAAAAGTGTTCAAAATGCAAAGCATATTTTACAAGCAGTCTAATCCGAATTCTGGATTAGGCTTTTTGTTTTCTTCTAGTGCATGTTCAAAAAGGAGGATAAAGAGAGCCGAGCAGTTCGAGGCGCGGAAGCCAGGAGGATACGGAGTGTAGATTATATTACATGAATACCGGAGTGGCGACGTAACGAAGAAAAGAGTATACTGAAAGTGGAATATCCATATTTTTGTAAAGAAGCAAATGAATAACTTTACATAATTGTAAAGGGAAAACCAAATAGTAACAAGAATTAAGAAGTAGTACAATGAGTATCATTGAGTAAGGATCATTTGTAAGTTATTGCGAAAGCTCTTATAGGAAAGTATAATATAAAGATATGAGTACAGATAGGATTAAGGGGTCAATCTTATATGTTTTGCATATCCACGACAGGTACATAGCTAACATGAAAGTGTTGGAATCCAAACATGTAATTTTTTAAGGAAAATGTTTTTCCTATTGTCGTATATGCAATATGGAAGAGCGAAAAAGCTAGGAGTGGATTTGTTTGATAAAAAACCCCAAGGTATTAATATTAACTGCACATTACGGCAATGGTCATGTGCAAGTAGCCAAAACATTAGCACAAACATTTCGACAAAAAGGAATTGAAGATGTGATCGTATGTGACCTGTTTGGAGAGTCACATCCTGTCATAACGGATATTACAAAATATTTATATTTAAAAAGTTATACAATAGGTAAAGAACTGTATCGCTTATTTTATTACGGTGTAGAAAAGATTTATGATAAGAAAATTGCATCGTGGTATGCGAATTTTGGGAGAAAACGTTTAAAAGCACTATTACATGCGGAAAAACCAGATATTGTTATTAATACATTTCCAATTATTGCAGTACCAGAATTGAAAAAACAAACAGGTTTTTCAATTCCTGTTTATAATGTGTTAACAGATTTCTGTTTGCATAAAATATGGATTCATCGTGAAGTAGATCGTTACTTTGTCGCAACAGATTATGTGAAAAAAGTTATGGTTGAAATTGGTGTGCCTTCAGAGCAAATTGTAGAAACAGGGATTCCAATTCGTAAAAACTTTGAATCAATCATTAATCCAGAAATCCTGTATAATAAATATCATTTATCGCGTGAGAAAAAGATTTTACTTATTGTAGCAGGTGCCCATGGCGTATTAGGAAATGTGAAGGAATTATGTCAATCCTTTATGTCGGTTCCTAATCTTCAAACAGCTGTTGTCTGTGGGAAAAATGAAACTTTAAAACAAGAGTTGTTAGAACTACAGGAACAGAATCCTGAGGCATTAAAAGTATTTGGTTATGTAGAGAACATCGATGAGTTATTTCGTATTACCTCTTGTATGATTACGAAGCCAGGTGGCATTACATTAAGCGAAGCTGCAGCTTTACAGGTACCTGTCATTTTATATAAACCAGTACCAGGACAAGAAAATGAAAATGCGATATATTTTGAAAAAAAAGGAGCTGCGGTTGTTATTCGCGAAGATGATGATGTTTTTGCGAAAACAAAAGCATTATTACAAGATGATATGAGGCTCTTACAAATGAAAGAAGCAATAAAAAGCATTTATCGTCCAGAGCCAGCTTGCCATATCGTGGATGCGATTTTGGAAGAAAATCATGTACAGGTTAATCATATGCCAATTAAATCACAGGCTCTTGCACAATCTTTTACGTAATATGAAGCCCTCTTTACTGTTTTGAAAGAGGGTTTTTTTCTGTTTTATCCCGCTATTCGCGGGCAGTGACCTCCCCATTGATTAAAGGTTCACTTTGTTATGGTGGTAATATCAGAAAGAGAGTGCACATTGGACAGGTAACAGAACTCGCTTACTCAGGGAAGTGTCACTTTATCCACAAAAGAATACGCTTGCAATAGATGGTAAAATCGAAATATTAACAATGTTATCCACATTGTCCACAATTTTCAGAAAACATATCCACAAATCGAACAGTATATATGTGATTAAATTCTTATATATCCAAAAGGATGAATTAATTTATACACAATTCTATTAATTCTGTGGATAAAGTTTTCCACAGAAAAATGCCCCTTCCGAAGAAGGGACATACCTTTATCCTGTACTAATGGGCAGTAAAATCCCGACTGATTAAAGTTTCACTTTATGATTATATGCTTTTTGAACGGTAGCCCCCTGCGCGATCTGCTTGCTTGAATGCTCGTTGATAGAGAACTTCTTGTGTACTAGATAATTTCTTTCTTGCTTTTTCGCGTCTTTTTTTCTCCATTACAATTCACCTCGTGTCATAAAGTCATTACCTATCGTTTCCAATGACACAGGGTGATATACATAAAAAAGTGAAACTTCCATTAGTGGGATTCTTCATTTATCACTGATGGAAGTTTCACTTTTTGGAGTCTTACTGCCCGTTAGAACGAGGTAAACTAGTATCTTTGTTTTTCGAAAACTAGTTCGCATATAATTTGTTATATAAATCCATTTTGATTTTTCGACATACAAGCCGCGGCTATGGATAACAAAAGGTGATCTGCACTCGTTTTCTCTCTTTGTTTCCACTATGTCTGGGCAAGAAAAGGATCTGACCGCTTCTATGCATGGCCGGATACTCTCTCCCACCTAAAAAGAAGGAGTTTATGTCGGTTTTTTAATTTGTATTTATATATTATGCTTCTTTTAAATGATGCGTATCTTGGAATGTAGTATCGCGCATTGTAGAAAGTGTATATTGGTCTTTTGGAATTTCATATAAGTTATATACTTCTTCATTTGCGTTAATTTGATCATAAACAGCTTTTCGCGTTTCATTTGCTAAGTTTACATATAGAAGTTTTTCAGCAGCTTTAATAGAGCGAATGTTTACTTTGCGAATGCGCATAAAGATTGTTTCAATATCTAGTTCATAGAAAAGTTCGCTGAAAAAAGCATCTTTTGCTAATTTATTATATCCTTGGCCGTGGTATGGTTTGCCGAGCCATGTACCAAGAAATCCTGCCTTTTCTTGCACATCAAATAAAGTGATTGTGCCGATAGGATTTCCCCATTCATCTAAAATTGTACGTGAAATCAGTTCCCCACGCTCTTCAGCTTCAATTGTTTGTTTTGTTAAAAATAAAAATTCTTCATATGAATATGCCTTTTGACGCACAAAAGGGAAGACAGCAGGATCCACCATCAAATCGTATAGAACGTGGCTGTCGTGTAGGTCGCGTTTTTTTAACAAACTAACTCCTCCTCGCATGAGGGTAGCATGACGAAAAAACAATCCACCCTCGAAATTTTTATATCAATCTTTAAAAAATTTCGGGGTGGGAATCGAACCCACTAGAACCAGTCTATAAAGCTGGTGGCGCACCATTTGCCTTCCCCATTCATCAATTTGAAATAAGCCATCACGACACAAATTGATTATGGTTTCATTCAGTTTATAATCGTATAATACTTTATCTAGTCAAAAAAATAAACTAGTTTTTTTTATTTTTTTTGTAAATTATTTTTCCATCGATTATTGTTAATACGGGCTTGGATAAGTAGTGAAATGGGTGATGCGTCCAGAGGACAAGATCGGCATCTTTTCCAACTTCAATACTTCCAATTCTTCTCTCTAAACGTAAGTTTCGAGCTGGTAAAATTGTGATACCTTCTAAGGCTGTTTGTTCGTCTAATCCTTCTCGAACAGCGATTGCTGCACAAACATTTAAGTGCTGAATGGGAGTATACGGATGATCTGTTGTGATGGAAACTTCTATACCATGCTTTGATAAAATATGGTATGTATCCCATGATTTATTTTTTAGTTCAATTTTTGAACGACGTGTTAACGTCGGACCAACAGATACTTTTAAATTGTGGTTAGCGAGCTCTTTTACAATGAAGTGTCCTTCTGTGCAGTGTTCAATCCGTACATCAAGATTGAATTCTTTTGAAAAGCGAAGAGCGGAAAGAATATCATCTGCACGATGAGCGTGGATTCGTACCGGGATTTCTCGGCGTAGTGCTTTTAGTATCGGCAACATTCGAAAATCAGCATCGTTTCGATAATGCTGTGCTTCGTAGAAAGACTCACGAAGTAAACCCATAATTCCCATACGAGTGATGGATTCTTTTGTACCATTACTATGAACTCGTTTCGGATTTTCTCCGAAGGCAATTTTTAGCCCAGCGGGTTCTTGAATAATCATATGATCGATGCAATTTCCTGCGGTTTTAATCACACATGTTGTACCGCCGATAATGTTTTGACTTCCAGGCATAATATGAACAGTTGTAATTCCATTTTGAACCGCGTCTTGAAAAGCGATATCAAAAGGATGGATTCCATCTAAAGAACGGATATGTGGTGTTAATACTTCAGAAGTTTCATTGGCATCATTTCCAGCCCATCCGGTTCCTTCATCATATAGACCAAGATGTGTATGAACATCGATAAAGCCTGGTAAAAGGTGAAGAGCTCTTGCATCAATAACAGTCATTTCCTGAGTGGGCTCAATATACGGTTCTACCGCAACAATCTTTTCATGTTCAACCAATACATCTCCTTGAAACTTGGAAGAGGTAATGGGATATACAATGGCTTGTTTAAGTAGTATTTTCATAGAAACCTCATTTCCATTAACAGGTAATCCTTAGGCTATATAAATACAAATTAAAAAACCGACATAAAGTGAAACTTTAATCAGTGGGGGTTTTCTTCATCCCCCGCTGATTATTAGTTGAACCAATCGGGCTTTTACGGGCAGCTTATCCCCCACCTAACTTCTTTGCTTTCTGCAGAAATTTGAGGTGGGGGTATTACTGCCCGTTAATGCGGGATAAAACCCTTCTTTTTAGATGGGAGAGAGCATCCGGCCATACATAGAAGTGGTCAGATCCTTTTTCTGCCCAGACATAGTGAAAACAAAGAGAGAAAACGAGTGCAGATCACCTTTTGTTATCCATAGCCGCGGCTTATATGTCGAAAAATCAAAATGTATTTATATAGTAAATAGAATAATTCGAATGAATCCCTTCAGAAGTACTACTGTTTATGCAATATAATATTTTGTAATGCCTGTTTTAATGTTGGAAAAGAATGCTGATATCCATGTTGCACGGCTTTATCAGGCAAAACATGCTGTCCTTGTAACACAAGCATACTCATTTCTCCTAATAAAGTTTGCAATGCAAATGCTGGAACAGGAAGCCAATGGGGGCGATGCATGACACTGGCAAGCATTTTTCCAAACTCTTTCATTGTTGCAGGCTCTGGAGCTGTAATGTTGAGAGGACCTTCTATTTCTTTTGTTTCTATTGCAAAATGAATCATACGAATGGCATCGTCAAGATGAATCCAAGAAAGCCACTGATTACCTGAACCAATTGTTCCGCCACTAAATAATTGATAGGGAAGCAGCATTTTTGGAAGAGCTCCACCATCTTTTCCAAGAACAATGCCAAAGCGTGTATATACAGTTCGAATTCCGAGAGAAGTAGCTTGATCTGCTTCTTTTTCCCATAATTTCACCGTGGTTGCTAAAAAATCATTTCCATATTCTCTACTTTGTTCTGTAAAGCTTTTTGTCTCAGATGTACCATAATAGCCAATTGCACTGGCGTTAATAAAAGTATGGGGCTTCGTTTGCATTGTTTGTAATTGATGAATGAGACCTTTTGTTGTGTGAATCCGGCTCGTTATAATATTGTCTTTCTGTTGTTTTGTCCAGCGACCATTATTAATAGACTCTCCTGCTAGATTAATAACAACATCAACAGAAGAGAGAGGAAATGTGTTCGAAGTGGCATCCCATTGTATGTATTGAATGTTGGATTTGGTAGTATTGTTCCGTGCTTGCCGGGTGAGAATATAAATCGTATGCCCTTTCATGCTTAAAAACTGAGATAATGGTTTGCCGATAAATCCAGTTCCTCCAGAAATCGCGATATTCAACAGAAATTCCTCCTCATTATATATATTCTTGAAAAGCAAAAATGTTCCACAACTATGTTAAAATAGTAGCGAGGTGAAATATATGGCTGTCATTACAAAGATAGAAGTACAGAAACGAACGAAAGAACGATTTAATGTTTATATTGATAAAGGACAAGGGGAAGAATACGGCTTTAGTGTGAATCAAGTTACGTTGATAAAACATGGTTTACAAAAAGGGTTAGAGTTTGATGACGTAGAACTAGCAAATATTTTGTACAATGAAGAAGTACAAAAGGCATATTTGCAAGCAATTTCCTACTTATCCTACCAAATGAGAACGAAACAGGAAGTAGAAGAGCATCTACGAAAAAAAGAAATAGGACAAGCCATCATCTCTGAAGTTACTTCGAAATTATTACATGACCACTATATTAATGATAAAGAGTACGCAATTTCTTATGTGCGAACTCATAGTAATGTGAATCAAAAGGGTCCGACTGTTATTAGGCGTGAACTTTTTGGTAAAGGTGTCCAAGATGTTATTATTACTCATAGTTTACAAGAATATTCGAAAGAGAAGCAAATAGAAAATGCCTTTATGCTTGTAGAGAAAAAGAAAAAGTCCTATCAAAAGCATTCATTTTTACAAATGAAACAAAAGCTAGAAGAAATGCTAGTTCGTAAAGGATATAGCCGTGATGTGATTCAAATTTGTTTAGAAGAATTGAAGGATGAAAAGGATGACTCGCAGCAGCAAG
The DNA here is from genome assembly GCF_030292155.1 of Bacillus sp. DX3.1. NCBI lineage: Bacteria > Bacillati > Bacillota > Bacilli > Caryophanales > Bacillaceae > Bacillus > Bacillus sp. DX3.1. The sequence goes on from NZ_CP128153.1 coordinate 578,526, forward strand.
AAGCACTGATATACCATGGGAACAAGTATCATGAGAAGCATAAAAAGCATGATGGATGGACGTATGAAAATAAGATGAAACAAGCGTTATATCGAAAAGGATTTACTATTGAAGAAATAGAGACATTTTTACAAATGAAACGTGAAGAGGGATGAGGGAAAATGATGAATATGCCAAAACGGTATAGTGAGATGACACCACATGAGCTAAGAAAAGAAATTGGCATTTTAAAAGAGCAGGCAGTGAAAGCAGAACAGCTCGGCATTGTAAATGAATTTGATGTGTTGATGAGAAAAATGGCAATGGCTCGTGCTTATATGACGGATATAAACGCCTTTCAGGTTGGTGAAACGTATGAACTTATAGAAGAGCCAGGAGTATTATTTACCATTACGTATTTTAATGGCGTATTTGCTTGGGGACACAAACAAAATGAAACAGAGGAAATTGGTATTCCTATTTCGCTATTGCAAAAGAAATAAAAACCAGAGAGCCTTGGCTGCTCTGGTTTTCACTTTTCGTAGTTGTTAAAGGAGATAGGCAATTAAACTTGGCGTTTTCTCATCTCATTCGCCAAAATAATGAGAGACTGGTTTTGCTGCGTCTGTCCATTTACTTGCGCTTTCGCATGTTTCGGACGTGCCCACGTAGGGTTGAATAATTCAGAACGACGGTCTAAATGATTACGGTAGCTCATCTTTATCACCTCGTGTAGGAAGTTAAGTGCAATAATCTTTTATAACTGACTATTTGTGTTACTCTTCCTGATGATTTGCAGCACGCATACGTTCTTGTGGGTGCGTGTTAATTGTGCCGTTAGGTCTTTTTGAAGCGAAACGATCTTTTGCTTTTGGTTGACCGTCAATATTGTTATTATTTCTTGCCTCAGACCAAATTTCAGATTGTTTACCCAAAAAGAACGCCCCCTCATTATAAATTGATACTTACTAAGAAGTATCAATAATAGAATGTGCAAAAATAGATGAAAATATCCTTTATATAAATACAAATTAAAAACCGATATAAAACCCTTCTTTTTAGGTGGGAGAGAGTATCCGGCCATACATAGAAGCGGTCAGATCCTTTTCCTGCCCAGACACAGTGAAAACAAAGCGAGAAAACGAGTGCAGGTCACCTTTTGTTATCCATAGCCGTGGCTTATATGTCGAAAAATTAAAATGGATTTATATAGAAATAAAGTGGAACTTTAATCAACGTTTTTTTTCATCCCCACTGATTATTAGTCCTCACCAATCGGGCTTTTATGGGCAGTTTATTCCCACCTGTCTTTTTCGGTTTCCTTAGCATCTTGGGGTGAGGATCTTACTGCCCGCGAATAGCGGGATAAAGTGAAGAAATAAATAAAAGGAGAAATAAATGATGAATGATATATATGAAACATTAACAAAAGAGTTGCTTGAAAAAAACAGCTTTCTTTCTTACTCTCAAGCACGTGCATGGATTGAATTATTATGGGAGGATTTTCAAGCGACGTATGCAAAGTCTGGTCGTTACCAGGGTGAAGAAATGACAGAGCAAGTTGTAAGAGCATGGATTAACAATCATGGTGAACGCCTTCATGAAATTCGCACGAACAATCCGAAATATAGTCATTTAATTAATCGAGAAGATCATTTGAAGCATTAAAGAAAAGCGACCATAATGGGTCGCTTTTCTTTAATGAGGAATCAATTCCAATTTTTTACGTAGCTTTTCTTCACTAAAAATCCAGCCTGTATAGGAACTAATGATATTTAAGTTTTGATCAAGTTGGACGATTGCGACAAATGGATAATAATCTTTACTCCGGTAGCGGAGATCAATGAAACGAACTTCATAATAATCGTCATAGTCGAAAATATCCCAGCGATATACGGGTGAAAAAGATAAAAAGGCAGAAATGTTTTCATCTTTTTGCGCCGCCCGAATGATCTCATTATCTGGAAGTGGAATGCGTTCAAATTTGTCGTGGACCATAATATTTCCGCGGTGCCAACGAGCCACATAATAGTGTTTTTTTGTTACAATTGCTAAATGATAGTGATAGAAGCGGTAAGAAGGAGAAATAATGACTTCTTCTACATCTTCAAATCGTTTGTAAACAACACTTTTTACATTTTGTCTCATCATAACCCGGCCAATGTAGTAGACAAACATTAATATATACGCAGCTAAAGCGGTATATCCTTTATGAGAGCCGACAAGAATGCAGGCGATAGCGAGCATATGGATAAAGAAAATCACGGCATCGAATGTATTAATTACACCTAATGCAACCCACTTTTTTGTAAACGGCCGCAATGCCTGTGTACCATAAGCATTAAAAATATCAACAAACACATGAAGAAAGATCGCAATAAATGACCAAAGTAGAAGATGAAGATAAGGTGCCTCTCGGAAGAATACAAATGCAATTCCGCTGATAAGGAAGGACCAAAGCATAACAGCAGGAAGTGAATGGGTAATCCCGCGGTGATTGCGTATATATTTTGCGTTATTACGCAGTTTTAAGACAGTATCAATATCAGGAATATTAGAGCCAGCAATCGTTGCAAGCATGACTGCTTGCGGTCCAAAATCACTTTGACTAATAGCTGGATCTAATGTTGCTAAACCACCTAATGTTACGCCCATAACAAGGTGAGTGGCTGTGTCCATGAACAAACACCTCCGTTTTTTTATTAATGTAACTCTTTTTATTCGATATCACAAGGCTTTTGCCTGCTATTTCTTACACCATCTTACTTAAATTTTTTCCTAAAATCTTTATAATAGTACTTATATGCAAAAAAATGAGGGGGATCAAGTTTGACACTTGAAATATTAGACGATTTTAACATAGAGCAGTTTCAGCATGATTTAATTAGTTGGTTTGAAAAAGAACAGCGTGACTTACCATGGCGTAAAAATAAAGACCCGTATCGCGTTTGGGTTTCTGAAATTATGTTGCAGCAAACACGGGTGGAAGCGGTAAAACCATATTACGCAAATTTTATGGGAAAGTTCCCAACGCTAGAAGCATTGGCAGATGCTGATGATGAAGAAGTGTTAAAAGCATGGGAAGGTCTTGGCTATTATTCTAGAGCACGAAATTTACATGCAGCAGTAAAAGAAGTAAAAGAAGAATATGGCGGAAAAGTGCCAAGTGACGTGAAAAAAATTGAAAAATTAAAAGGTGTTGGACCGTATACAAAAGGTGCGATTTTAAGTATTGCATATGGGATACCAGAGCCAGCTGTAGACGGAAATGTAATGCGTGTTTTATCACGTATTTTATCAATTTGGGACGATATCGCGAAACCAAAAACACGAAAAATATTTGAAGATATTGTACGTGAAATCATTTCAAAGGATAATCCATCTTATTTTAACCAAGGTTTAATGGAGTTAGGCGCACTTATTTGTATTCCGAAAAGCCCAGCTTGTTTGCTTTGTCCGGTTCGTGAGCATTGCCGCGGACATGCAGAGGGTGTGCAAAAAGAATTGCCGGTTAAAAGTAAGGCGAAAGCACCGAAAATGGTGCCGCTTGTTGCAGGTGTGTTGCAAACCAAAGATGGAAGTTATGTAATTAACAAAAGACCGAGTACAGGCTTACTTGCGAACATGTGGGAATTTCCTAATGTTGAAATCAGCGAAGGAATCCGAAATCATAAACAACAGCTTACTGATTATATGAAAGAGAATTTTTCTCTTGCCGTTTCAATTGATGAATACGCAATGAATGTACAGCATACGTTTACACACCGTACGTGGGATGTTTTTGTATTTTATGGAAAGGTAAAAGATCCTATTGTGGAAACCGATACATTAAAAGTTGTATCCCCAGAAGCATTTGAACAATTACCATTTTCAAAATCACATCGAACGATTTATGAAGAATGCGTTAAAAAACTCCAGTCTTAATGACTGGAGTTTTTTCGACATAAACATAACAATTTCTTACAAAAATTTCATATTCTCTTAACAAACGACAAATAAAATGAAAGTTGTAATGGGAATTTTCAAAGGGGGATAGGACATGTTTAAAAAAGCAATTCGTTCAGCTATTGTAGCAACTTTTTTACTCCAAACGTTAGCTGGACCGGCTCACATTACTTTTGCAGAGGAGAAGGAGCAACATCAATCAGTTCTCATTTCAGAAGTTCATTATACGGATGAGTTCCGCTATATTGAGTTGTATAATTCATCAACTAAAGTATTAGATATGAGCAAGGTTCAACTGAAAGTAAATGGAAAAGAGCTAACGTTTAAAAATGAAAAGGAAAAACAATCTTTGCAGCCAAAAGAAACGAAGTTAATTTTACTTGGAAATAAAACAGTTAATGAGGTAAATGAGCATTATAAGACAGGAATGAAAGAAGACCAAGTATTATTTGCTTCCGATGACATAAGTGACGAACAAATCAAGGTGGAAGTAACAGATGAGCAAAATAAAACAGTAGATGTTCTTGAGGCACGTAAAACGAATACTGATCGTTCGATCCATTCTTTTTGGAATGATACAAACAAAGAAACAAGAAATGAAATGCCATCACCTGGAACTTATACGATAGTACCATCACAGGAAAATGAAAAAACAACTACAGAGTCCACAAAAAAGGAATCCACACAACCAGAATCCAAGGAAAATACAGAGAAGCAACCCGTTAGAGCAGATCAAAATAAAGATGAAAAGCCACATCAAGAAACATCACATGTACCAAAAACAAAAGTAAATGCACGAGAAGATTTACCGATCGAATTTCAGCTAGCAAACACATATGATGATGCGAAAGTAAATATTGTGTATCAAAGCGCTTCACAGTTGTTAGTAAAGAAACAGGAAATGAAAAAAGGCGAGAACAACCTGTATTCTACCGTTGTTCCAAAACTAGATATTTGGTCCGATACGTTTACATATTGGTTTGAAATTGAAGAAAATGGAAAAGTCACTGTATTTCCAGAAAAGGAACGATATGCAAGTACTATTCAGCATCAAGCAGAAGATTATACAAGGAATAGGACGGTTATGATTACTGAATTAATGCCTGATACGATAAATGTAAATGGGAAAGATGGATATGAATTTATAGAGATATACAACAATTCAAGTGAAGCAATACAATTAAAAGATTATAAGCTTATTTATAAGTATTCGGAAAATGGAAGCGAAGATTGGAATTTTACAGAAAATACGACGATTCCATCGAAAGGAACGGTAGTATTTTGGATTAAAAACGGAGAGAATACAGCATTATCAAAGCAAGACTTTATTCAAGCTTATGGTGGAAATATAAAAGAAGAACAGGTGATTCAAATTGAAACGGATGGAATGTCTAATAGCGGCGGAAGAACCATTCAATTTGCTGATCAGTATGGAACTGTTTTATCGTCTGTCACATATGAGAAAGCAGATGTAAAAGCTGGTCAAAGTGTCGCTTACGCATATGGACCTGGACAAGTAGAAATGTATAAAGTGGGTTTATTTGAAAAAGGAACACCTGGATTACAAGAGCCATTTCAAGTACCGCTAGAGCCAGTAAAGCAACCGGAACAAGATGAAATTACGATTGAGCATACAGCACCGGGTACTCATACAGAGAAAGAGGATCTCACTATTACAGCAACCATTAAGGGTGGAGAAAATGTTCAAAATGTAGCTGTCTTGTATACGCAAGATGGGAAACTAGCATATAAAAAAATTCAGATGAATAAAGAAGGAAATGGAGATGTTTATAAGGCGACGATTCCAGCGAAAGAGTTATGGGGCAACTCGTTATTTTATAAAATTGTCGTGCAAGGTAATCAACAAACAATTGAAAAGTCTTATGAAACAAAAATTGAGCATGCAAAAATAGACTCGCAAAGCATACCACCATTTTTAATTACCGAAGTGACTCCAGATACGACGAATGTTGGGAAAGCAGATGGATATGAATTTATTGAAGTGTATAACAATAGCAATCAAGATATTAATTTTAAGGATTATACGATTCGATATCGTTATCCAGCTGAAGGGCCAGAAGGAGATTTGATTTGGGGTTCTACTCCAGATGATGTTGTAATTCCATCAGGACAATCCCTCGTATTTTGGATTATAACCGGTGAAAACAATGAGAAAACCGTAGCTGATTTTAATAAACAATTTGGCGCGAACTTAATAGAAAATAAAAATATCGTTAGAATATACTCAAATGGAATGGCAAATGGAAGTTCCCGTGGCATTATTGTAGCAACGAAGACAGGAAAAGAAATTGCCGCTGCGTACTACAATGATGAGGCAAACCCAGCGGATGTGAAAGCGAATAAGGGAATTCTATATCGATATCCACAAGATGGCTCACAGATGATGCAAAAAGTTAGTGGTACAGAGCATAACGCATCACCCGGAACTGTTTTAGAAGGACAAGTTCCAGCTGAACGAGTTGCGTTGAAAGAGGATACGATTGCACCGACGATTTCACATAAAGCGGTAACAGAGCCGATCGCTGAATTTCAAGATCATAAATTGACCTTCGGCGTTCTTGATAACGAACAAGTTAAAGCCGTAAAGTTGTATTACAAGACGAATCTAAATGAAGAATATAAAGCTGAAAGTTTAGTAGAAAATCGCGTGGATAAAAAATATCATTATACCATTTACTCACCTGAATTAATTGGAAAAGAAAATATAACATATTACGTGGAAGCTTCTGATGGCATCAATGTAGTGAAAAGTGATACGTATACCGTTCAAATTGCTGGAGAGAAAGATAAAGGGCCACTTCGTTTAAATGTAAAAGATGATGAAGTACTGGCAAATCAAGCTTTATTAAAAGGAACTTCTTCATCAGTCAGCCCAGAACAAGTTTCTCTTTCGGTGGACGGGAAAAAAGTAGAGACGAATACGTATCGTGCTTTAGAAAAACCTGCTTATTTTGCTTTTGATGTAAAGCAGACAGATTTATATTTTAAAAATGCAGTAACGATTGGAAACGAAGTATTGCGTGTATTTGATGATACATATCGTGATTACGTTACATTAACTGTAAAAATTGATCAATCAAAAATTAAATATAATGAACCATTTAAAATCGATATTCGGTCTGGAACGAAAAGTTCCCCGTTTGATGATCGAGTAGAAGAGAATAAAGATGATTTTTATGTGAAGAATGTTCGTCTTGTGTTAGCAGATGGCACGACATTATATGATCCGAATTTTGCAAATCCAAATCAAGAATTATCAGTTGGAGATGGTGAAACATCAACACCAGTGTTTACATTTGGTTTCCAAGTTCCAGAAGACAAATTTATTTCAAATGCGTATTTATGGGATACAAAACAAGTAAAGGATGGAAAGCATCAAATTGCAGTGCAAGATGGTGTGAATAAAGAAGTCGTTGCAAATGTAAAGGTGGATAATACGCCACCACAACTTTCTACGACTGTACAAAATGGAAAAAAATATAAAGGGAAAATTCCAATCGATGTAACAGCTACGGATGACATAGCAGGAGTGAAAAATAAAAAAGTTATATTGGACGGGAAAGAAATTGTAACTCCTTATGAAACATCATCTGGACAATTAGACGCAGGTAAGCATGAGTTACATGTAGAAGCAGAGGACCAAGTGGGAAATCGGCAAGAAAAAACAATTGTATTTGAGACGTGGGCAGAAGATCCAACAGATCCAACTCCAATCGCTCCAAAAGATGAGGAAGAAAATGTGAGTACAAATGCTACGCTTGAGGCAAAAGTAACCGATCCGACGAACGATGCAATGAAAGCAACATTCTATAAAGGGTATACTTACAAGCCAAATCAAACGGACCGTATGAAAATTACAGAAAACGCTATAGAACACGAACCACCGCAAGCTTTTGAAGTAAGTGGAGAGAAGACTTTTAATCAGGATCAATTAAGTAAAATCAGTAAAAAAGATGGGGAATATTATACAACAGAATCGATAGAGAAGTTTCCATATCATCGTTTTGATGTGACAGTTGCCGATGATGTAAAGAATGATGATAAAGTAGAAGTGAAGTGGTATGGTCATTCTTTAGAAGGAAGAAAAGTAACGATGTATGCTTGGAATTATACGAACAATAAGTGGACGGAACTTACATCTAAAATCGCTGGCGATAAAGACTTTGAATTAAAAGGTGCTGCCGTAGCGAAAGAATATGTGAAGGATAAGAAAGTAAGTGTAATCGTACAAGACCAAATTCCAAGTTCACCAGATAAATTCGATTATACATTTGTATGGATGTCAGATACGCAGTATTATGCTGAAAGCTACCCGCACATTTATAAAAGTCAGGTAGATTGGATTGCAGCGCAAAAAAAACCATTGAATATTCAATATGTATTCCATACAGGTGATCTTGTGGATAAATCCTATCAAGAATTCCAATGGCAGCGTGCAGATGAATATATGAAAGTGCTTGAGAATGCAAATGTACCGTATGGTGTATTAGCTGGAAATCATGATGTAAACCATAAAGATGAAGATTACACAGCATACTCGAAATATTTTGGAGACTGGCGTTTTAAAGATAAGTCATATTACGGTGAAAGTTATAAGGATAATCGTGGTCATTATGATTTGATTTCAGCAAAAGGTAATGACTTTATTATGATATATATGGGATGGGGCGTTACAGATGAAGATATTCAATGGGTGAAGGACGTATTGCAGAAATATCCAAATCGAAAAGCGATTTTATCATTCCATGAATATTTACTTGTATCTGGTAATCGGAGCCCAATCGGTGACAAAATTTTTAATGAAGTAGTTAAGCCGAATAAGAATATTTTAGCGGTATTAAGTGGGCATTATCATGACAGTGAAACGTTAGTTGATGAAATTGATGACAATGGAGATGGCGTAGCAGATCGTAAAGTATATCAAATGCTGGCAGATTATCAAGGTGGTCCAGAGGGTGGACAAGGTTATATGCGCCTTTTACAATTTGATACAACGGCAAACAAGATGTATGTTAAAACATACTCTCCTTATTTAAATGAATACAATTTCTATAAACCAGAAGAACACCCAGGGAAAGATGAATTTGAACTTGATGTCGATCTAAAACCTGCAGTAAAACAAGTTGTAACGGATTACGTGGAAGTAAATGTATATACAGATGAAGTGATTGGTAAAGATGACTTTGTTGCAAACTGGCGTAATGCAAAAGTAAAATGGCAGAACTTAAAGGAAAATACGACGTATCATTGGTATATAAAAGCGGAGGATCGTTATGGCGGTCAAGTGACTTCACCAGTTTGGTCCTTCACAACAGGAAAGAAAATATGAAGATGGAACGTGTTCCCCAATTAGGGAACACGTTTTTTCAGTACTGCAATAGAAGTCCTCTTCCTCAAGCACGTGCAGGGCAGCACAGGTGGTAGGGAGGGGATGAATGTGTGCATAGCACGAAGTTTCTATTTCTTTTTTATTCGTAAGAAATTTTCGTACCATGCGCCCAATCAGCTTCGTTTCTTTGAAGACTGCCTCGTGATTCAATTTCTTTTATAATTTCTTTGTAGATGGTTTGGCCTTCAACGTTTAAATAAGGCATGATTTGCTGTAAGGAATGATGAAAGTAAGCTAATTCATCTTTGTCCCACTTTTCTTTTGAAATCATAGATAGTTCTGTCATATCTCGTCCAACGTACATGGTCACACCTCCATCATCTGTAGTTTGAATGAGCTGTTAGAGATATATGCGCTAATTTAAAAATATTTTTACGGATATCTTTTTGCAAGATTGGTTACATTATTTGTTGTGGAGGTGAGAAAAGATGAACAACAAAAAACAAGGCTACAATAAAACAACTTCTGGTGCTAGCATTCAAAGTGCGAAACAACAAAACGCTAGCTATGGTACAGAGTTTGCAACTGAAACGAATGTGCACCAAGTAAAACAACAAAATGCACAAGCTGAAGCGAAAAAATCACAAGCTTCTGGTGCTAGTCTTCAAAGTGCACAACAACAAAATGCTAGCTATGGTACAGAGTTTGCAACTGAAACAAACGTGCACCAAGTAAAACAACAAAATGCACAATCAGCAGCGAAAAAATCACAAGCTTCTAGTAATAATCAGTAACAAAGAAAAACGCTCCTCGGCTCAAGAGGAGTGTTTTCTTTGTTATGCTTCAATGGGATTTTTACCTGCTTGGAATGAATGAGAAAAGTAGAGAACAACAGGGAAGGAGTATTACTTCTAGAATTTTTGAGAGGCGACATAACTTCTAATAAGTCAACAAATGTAGTCAAAGGAGAAGTAAGGGGAATATCCGAAATTATGTAATAGAGGATGTTCAAAAAGTCCGGTAAAGATAGCAGTCGCATTTCTTCGTTACGTCGCCACTTGGGTACTCATGTAGTTCCATCTACACTCCGTATCCTCCTGGCTTTCGTTCCTCGAACTGCTTGGATCTTTTTATCCTCCTTTTTGAACACGTGCTAATAGATATATTAAAGGGGGTAAACGATGAATTCATTTGATAAGTTGGTAGGAGAGCAGTTGCAAACAATGGACGAATTGTTGAAGTTACAAGCACATTTAGAGAAGTATCAACAGATAGAAGCAAGTAAACAAGAAGAGCAGGATAAGAAAGATTTGCATTTTATTCGCCAAGAAATACATAAAACAGAGCAGGCTTTAAAGCTGTTACATGAAAGATTTGAACAGCAAACAAATGAAGTAATTCATTCTTTTGAAACTGAAAAAGTGATTTCGAACTAAGAGGCGATGTTATATATCGGCTCTTTAGTTGTGAATGCTCCCCCTTTAACACTCTAACAAGCTGTTGAAGGGGAAAATTTTTGTCATTGAGCTATGCCTGCACATGCTTGAGAAAAGAGGATTCCATCGGTTTAGTTTTAAAATTTTGACAAAAACGTTATAATAGAAAGAAAGTGAATTCGGCTCAATGCGTTTTTAAAAAGGGCTATAATAGATAGGACAGCTTTAGAAGAGAGTTCACAGTGAAAGAAGGGAGCATGTATGGGATTTCCAAAAGAAGGAGAAAAAGTACAAATACATAGTTATAAACATAATGGCTCCATTCATAGAATGTGGGAAGAGACTACGATTTTAAAAGGGACACAAAGTCTTGTAATTGGTGCAAATGATCGAACTATCGTAACGGAATCAGATGGTCGAACATGGATTACTCGTGAGCCTGCCATCTGTTATTTTCATGCGAACTATTGGTTTAATGTCATCGGGATGTTAAGACAAGAGGGTGTATACTATTATTGTAATTTAAGCTCTCCATTTGCATATGACTCTGAAGCGTTAAAGTATATTGACTATGATTTGGACATTAAAGTATATCCAGATATGACATATACACTTTTAGATGAAGATGAGTATGAGAAGCATAGCCAGCTTATGAATTACCCTGCTGTAATTGATCCGATTCTAAAGCGAAATGTAGCGTGCTTAACACAGTGGATTCATCAAAGAAAAGGACCGTTTGCACCAGATTTTGTTGACATGTGGTATGAACGGTATTTAATGTATAGGGATTAGAACAGACCTGCAGGGAAATTCCCGCAGGTTTATCCTATTAAAGAGGAAGTTCAAAAAGTCCGGTAAAGATAGCAGTCGCATTTCTTCGTTGCATCGCCAGTCCGGTACTCATGTAGTGTTAGCTACACTCCGTATCCTCCTGGCTTCTGCGCCTCGAACTGCTCGGCTCTCTTTATCCTCCTTTTTGAACAGGTATTTTTAGAGGAAGTTCAAAAAGTCCGGTAAAGATAGCAGTCGCATTTCTTCGCCTGCGTCGCCAGTCCGGTACTCATGTAGTGTCAGCTACACTCCGTATCCTCCTGGCTTCTGCGCCTCGAACTGCTCGGCTCTCTCTTTATCCTCCTTTTTGAACACGCACTTAAAGGGGGGACTGTATGGAAGGTATAAAACGATATTTGCAATTTGTGAGGCCATACCGGTGGCTCATTGCAATCACAATTATTATTGGGTTGATTAAGTTTGGTATTCCGCTTATTATGCCATGGTTATTAAAATACATTATTGATGATGTAATTCAAGGAGGGGGGTCTCTTCAAGAAAAAACATCGCAATTAGTAACGGCAATTGGAATTGCCTTTTTTATTTTTGCAGTACTTAGACCGCCAGTTGAATATTATCGTCAATATTTTGCACAACGTATCGGGAATACCGTGCTATACGATTTACGGAAATATATTTTTGGTCATTTGCAAAAGTTAAGTTTACGCTATTATTCGAATACAAAAACAGGTGAAATTATTTCGCGTGTGATTCATGATGTAGAACAGACAAAGGATTTTGTTATTACGGGACTCATGAATGTCTGGTTGGATACAGCAACTATCTTTATTGCAATTGCAGTTATGTTTTCGATGAACATAAAGCTAACGCTTGTTGCGTTATTAATTTTGCCAATCTATGTCGTAGCAGTGAAATATTTTTTCGGACGCCTTCGAAAATTAACGAAAGAGCGTTCGCAAGCATTGGCAGCGATGCAAGGTTATTTACATGAACGTATTCAAGGGATGCAGGTGACGCGTAGTTTTGCATTAGAAGAATATGAAAAAGGACAGTTTGAAGAGAAAAATAATGATTTTTTAACGAAAGCATTAACACATACAAGTTGGACGGCGCGAACATTTTCTACAGTCAATACATTAACGGATTTAGGTCCGCTCCTTGTCATTGCATTTGCAGCATATGAGGTTATTCAAGGCTCCATAACACTTGGAACGATGGTTGCTTTTGTTGGATATATGGATAGTTTATATAGCCCATTGCGTCGCCTTGTGAATTCTTCTACGACATTGACACAGTCATTTGCTTCAATGGATAGAGTTTTTGAATTACTAGACGAAAAATATGATATTGTGAATACTCCAAATGCAATAGAGCAAAAAAAGTTACAGGGTGAAATTGTCTTTGATCAAGTTTCTTTTCGTTATAATGCGGATGAGCAAGATGTATTACATCACCTTTCTTTTTCAATTGAGCCAGGAGAGAAAGTTGCACTCGTTGGAGCAAGCGGTGGAGGAAAATCATCACTTGCTAGTTTGATTCCGCGCTTTTATGATGTTTCAAGCGGTGCAATTTATGTAGATGGTATTGATGTGAGAGATTATGATGTAAGAAATTTACGTAGTCATATAGGCATTGTGTTACAAGATAATATTTTGTTTAGTGATACAATTCAAGCTAATATTTTATATGGGAATCCGAAAGCTACAGAGGAAGAGGTAATTGCTGCAGTCAAAGCAGCACAAATCCATGATTTTATTACGAGTTTGCCAGAAGGCTATGATACAGTCGTTGGAGAACGAGGTGTGAAATTGTCTGGCGGACAAAGACAGCGCGTAGCGATTGCACGTGTGTTCTTGAAAAACCCATCCTTGCTTATATTAGATGAGGCAACGTCGGCTTTAGACTTGGAGAATGAACGACATATTCAAGAAGCTTTGCAAACATTAGCTTTTGATCGTACGACGATTATTATTGCTCATAGATTAGCTACGATTACGCATGTAGATACAATCATTTATATAGAAGATGGTGCAATTAAAGAAAAGGGATCTCATGAGCAATTAATGCAAAAACGAGGGTTTTATTATAATTTATATCAAATTCAACATATAACAGAAACAGCCCCTTCATCGTGAAAGGGCTGTTTTTATTCATCTTCTTTTTTTTCTTCAATTCGTAGTTCATCTTTTGGACTGTGGTAGGTATAAAAGCTATCTACAAGTAAATCTAAATGTTCCACTTCTTCACTATAGTTAATAATAGATGAAATAAGAGGAAAGAGGTGTAACCATATGGTATATGATTCTTCATCATCCTTGTTTTGATAGTCCATAAATATATCAATAAGTTCTTGTTTGCCAGTCTCTATTTCATCAAGCATTTCAATAGATTGTTGTTTTTTCGCCTTACCAATAAATTTTAATAAGACTTGTTCATGATAATGCGTTAATGAATCAAGTTCGTTCTGAATGGATTCTTGAAATGATTCTGGCATATATCGTAATTCGTTTTCAGTGCGATGTAATGCCTTTAACAGGCTTAAAGCACGACTTGTTGTAGCTAACATTTGTCTAAATAAGACGAGTTTACGAATTTTTGCAAATTGCACTTTCTTCGTATAACTTCTTTCTTCTTTATAAAGTAAGTAGTAATGATTTAATTTAATCATTTTTTCTTTCATACGATCGATATCTGTTTTTAGCGTTGTAAAATCAGAAGCTTGCCTGCTGTTCATACGAATCCATTTCACAATTTCTTCTGTATTATCGACAATGCGATGATACAGCTTTGTTTCGTATTTCGGTGGCATAAAGACTAAGTTTACAAGTGAAGCTGCAATAATTCCGGTCATAATGGTTGCGAAGCGGAGTAAAGCGAAATCAAAGAAATCATTTCCTTGATATTCCATAATCGCAATGACCGTTACTAAAGCAATTGATATTGTGTTCTCTAAACGTAATTGTAGTGTGAGAGCAATAACTAATATACAAGTTAATCCAATAATAAAAGGATTGTTTCCAAAAGCAAATGCAAAAGCAATAGCGAATACAGCACCGATTACATTCGCTTGAATTTGTTCCAGTGCTGTCAAATATGAGCGGTATACAGAGGGCTGTACAGCAAAAATTGCTGAAATTCCCGCAAATACTGGACTCGGCAGGTGGAGCAAGATACAAGCAAATAAAGCTAATGTAATGGCAATACCGGTTTTTAAAATGCGAGCACCAAGTTTCATACCCTTTTTAATATCCTTTCTCTTGTCATAATGAATGTACAACATGATACTATACATTCATTATAATATGTTAGCAAGTGATATTTTAGTGGATGTTCAAAAAGTCCGGTAAAGAGAGCTGTCGCATTTCTTCGTTGCGTCGCCAGTCCGGTAAAGAGAGTTTTCGCATTTCTTCGTTGCATTACCAGTCCGGTACTCATGTAGTTCCAGCTACACTCCGTATCCTCCTGGTTTCTGCGCCTCGAACTGTTCGGCTCTCTTTATCCTCCTTTTTGAACACGTATTTTTAGTGGATGTTCAAAAAGTCCGGTAAAGAGAGCTGTCGCATTTCTTCGTTGCGTCGCCAGTCCGGTACTCATGTAGTGTCACCTACACTCCGTGTCCTCCTGGCTTTCGCGCCTCGAACTGCTCGGCTCTCTTTATCCTCCTTTTTGAACACGTATTTTTAGTGAAAAAACCTGCTGAATTTCAGCAGGCTTTCAAATTGTTATTATAGATTACTATGTGATGCTTGCTTCGTCAATTGTTAACAGCGGTAAATCGTAGGGTATCATTCAGTTGAAATGGATGGATCCGCTTGTTCTTTTTTCGGAATGACTTCATAAAAGTGAAGCGGAATGTCATCTAACAATGGCGTTAAGAAAGCAACTTCCTCATATTGTTCATGCTCATTTAATACGCGAATATAGTCTAATAATAATTCTGTGACGTCTGATTTTCCGTTTTTGCTAAGTGGGCGTAATGTGACATTCGCTCCTTTTGCAATTCTTTTTTGTAAAGCGGATTCTGTTAAGCCAAGTTCTGGTTGATGACGTAAGTAGACAACACCGCCCGTCATACCAGCACAAATCCAAGGACCAGGATCGCCAAGGACAACAGCGCGCCCATTTGTCATATATTCAAAAGCAAAGCCTTTTATATTCGCATGAACCCCAAGATTACCGTGCTCTTTTTCTCGAAGTGGATTTGTGATTCTACCCCCAATAATCATATCGGCTCCAGATAGGCGGATGCCAGCGCGGGCATCCGCATTTCCTTGTACGTATAATGCTCCTTTTTGAGCACCGTATCCAAATCCTTTTCCGACAGAACCGTTATAATATGCGCCATCTTTCCCTCTTGCTTTTGTAATATAAATCCCACCGCCAAACGCCGTTTTTCCGATGCCATCTTGTGCGCCACCATTTACGTGAATAAATAAATTTTCGCTATTATAAGCACCTAATCCGTTTCCAGGAACCGAACCATTTGTATATTTTAATGTAATTGGTTCAAGCACACTGTTTTCGTATAATTTACTACGGACACGGTAGCAAGATTCAATACCGCCCATAACGCGTTGCTCTACACCAACTCCAACTAGTTCTTTTGACTGGAATGAAGAGGTTGCTGCACTATGTTTCTGCTGGTTCGTTTCTGTTACGTCATAAGGTGTTTGATTGATCATGTGTAGTAAATTTTGTAAATCTAATAGCTGCGTTCCGCGTATTTGTTCTAGCAAATCGGAACGACCGACAATTTCTTGTAAATTTGTATAACCAAGTTGGCCTGTTAAACGTTTGAGTTCTGTGCCAAAGGTAGTAAATAAATGCAATAATCCCCCTACAGCAAGTTCAAATTGGCGGGGAACAAAGCGGCGCAGGCCGTGTTCTTTCGCTTGTGCTTCTGACTCAATTTGCGTTGCAATCCCGACGTGACATGTATCTAAGTGACAGCCGCGACATGTTGTACAACCAATTGCAATCATGGAAAGGGTACCAAAGCCAATACGATTTGCACCTAGAAGTATAATTTTTAATACATCATTTACACTACGAATACCGCCGTCTGCCCAAATTTCTACATTGTGTCTCATATCGGCCTCTAATAGAGCATTATGAGCAGCCTTTACGCCAATTTCAACTGGAAGACCGACGTGTTGTAAGGCGTGAATACGTGCAGCACCTGTTCCCCCATCGAATCCACTAATATTAATAAAATCAGCACCAGCTTTCGCAATCCCTACAGCAATGGTTCCAATATTCGGAACGACAGGAACTTTAACAGCAACTTGTGCGTGTTGGTTAGCTGTTTTAATTTCCGTAATAATCTGTGCTAAGTCTTCAATTGAATAAATATCATGATTATTGGAAGGAGAGATTAAATCTGAACCAATTGTTGCATTTCGGGCTTCTGCAATTTTGGAAGTTACTTTTGATCCAGGTAAATGTCCACCTTCACCCGGTTTTGCGCCTTGCCCAATTTTTATTTCAATTAAATTCGATGAGTTTAACAGTTCTGCATTCACACCAAAGCGCCCTGATGCAATTTGTTGTCCGCGTGTATGCGGATATTTGCCAATCATATCTTTAATTTCTCCGCCCTCACCGTTTAAGCTAATCATATTAAGGCGATTCGCGGCTTCTGCATAAGCACGGAAGGCAATTTCGTTTTGGGAACCGAATGACATGGAACTAATAATAAATGGAAAGTTATGTTTTTTTACGTGAATGGAAACACGTTCAGTTGGCACAGGTTGATTCGCCTTTTTTATTTGGAGAAGATGACGAATTGAAATTGGATTTTTGTCTTCTAATTCCGCCAGCTTTTCACGGTAATCATCGTAAGCATTTCCTTTTGCGATATCACCAATTGCTTTCCAAACGCGTGGGAAAATATGAAACGTCTTTCTCATTCTCACCTTTGGATCATTATAATCAAGTGCCCGTGCTTTTGCGTCTTCTGCTAGAGAATCGAGTGAAAATGCTAATGCATCGGATCCTAAAAAGTTCGTGATTTGTAATGCGTGTGCAATTTCCTCATGTAAGCCAATAGAAGAGAAGAGACGACCGTAGCCGCGCAATTCATGAATTCCAATCGTTGAAATGACCTTTTCTAGTCCTTTATTTAAGGCAGTGTATAAGTTAACAATTGGCTTTGTCGTTCCGTCATTTACAGTTGCAAACATTAAGTATGGATTAATAACATCAGCACCTAAACCATATAGTGTAACAATGTCGTGTAAGGAACGAAGGGCACCTGATCTTATCACAATGGAGCATTTCCGTCTTACTTTATTCTGCGTTAGTTCTTGATGTACTTTTGCTGTAATTAAATGTGGATCAATCCATAATTGTTCATTTTGATGTGCCTTTGCATCATCTAGTAATAAAAGAGAGGCTCCTTTTTTAATAGCTGTCACTGCTTCTGCGCTAATCCGATTTAGTGCATTATCTAAAGTTTCTGATGCTGTAAAGGTAACAGATAATGTATAAACAGTGCTATGGGTTGCAAATAGGCGTACGAGTTGTTCGTATGTTACTGTTTCTACATCTTCAGTTGCTAATTGTCCTAGTTCACCTTCCAGGACAATTGGAGATAGAAGTTCAGTGACAAAGGATGGTTCAGTTTGACCGGATAAACTCGGACGTTCCCCTAGCACTGTACGTGTAGAAAAGTGTTCAACTTCTCGGTCACGGTCAATTGCTGGATTTGTAACGACAGCAACGCTTTCTTTTATAAAATCAGCGATATTTCGTCTGTCGGTATCAAGTGCGGCGAGCGGGGCATCGTGTCCGAGTGAACGAATGGGTTCTACGCCTTTCGTTGCCATTTGCTCAAGAAGCTGGATATGTTCACGGTCCCAGCCAAAAGCTACATATTGCTCTGTTTCGACTTGAGAAAGATTAGATAAATCTTCTAATTTATCTACAGCTGGTGTAGATAAATTGAAATGATAGTTTGTAAAGTCAATGCGCTGTTTCAAACGTTTATATACTTCTTTTTGATATGATTCATATTCATACAGCACAAGAGTACCTTGATCATCCCATTTCAATCCGACTTTTTCTCCAGGAGCGAGTGATTTTGGTTCTGCTACATATTCTACTGGTGAGACAACACCCGGCTCAGAAGAAAAGATATAGGAGCTTTCGGTTTCAACTTTCCAAACTGGTCGTAATCCGAGCGAATCTACACTAAAAACCGCTTCATCTTTATAGCGTGAAATGATGCCAGCTGGTCCTTGTGCAAAATGTCCCCATGCCTCACGGATATACGTATATAAGTCTTGCATATGTGGTTCGTATAATTTGATTTCACTAATAATAGGTGGAAATAATACATCCATTGCTTCAAATAGGCTGTAGTTGTAGTTTACGAGAAGTGTTTCTAAGGTGCGGTTTAAATCTTGAGAGTCACTGCCTCCAGCAGTAAGTGGTACATCAATCATTTCAGCTTGGTCACGTAATTTGGCAATTGTGTTAATTTCGCCATTATGTCCAAGGGTGCTAAATGGTTGCACACGAAAAAAGTTAGATAATGTGTTTGTTGAATAGCGATTATGTCCAAGTGTCATTGTTGATGCAATGAGAGGATGTTGTAAGTCATCATAGTATGCGACAAGTGTATCGCCAGCTCCAAGAACTTTGTAAACAACATGATCATGGCTTAATGAAGCCACATGGACTGCTTCATTTTCTTCAATTGCAATGGTTAAAGAAAATAGTGCTTGATCCATATTTTCTTTTGCTGTTTCTGAAAGGATAGCAACTTGCCAAAATACAGGCTCTTCTTGTTTGCCAAGAGGGCCAAGAGCATCAGAATTTATAACATCCTCGCTTTCGAAGATAATTGTGAAGTTTTCATTTTGTAATTTTGTACGAATCTCACTTTGTAAATCAGCCGGATTGCCTTTTTTATTTAGAAAAAAATGTCCAACGATAAAGTGGGGATGATCCACAATCGCTGGATTATATCCGCTATTGTCTAACTTTTTTTTCCAAAGAGCTTTCGGTAAATCGATATGAACCCCAATGCCGTCACCTTCGCCATTAATAAAGCCAGCGCGATGATTCATTTTTACAAGCGATTGTATACATAAGTCGATGTTTTCTTTTGTTGGAACATTTTTCTTCTCCATAACGGAAACGATTCCACAAGCATCGTGTTCTGCGTTTGCATAATTTCGAAATAAAGACGGTGTCCATTTATTTGTATTGTTAGGCATCCGTCAATCCCCCCTCTGATATAAAATTAGCAATAATCTAACTATTCAAGACGTAAATTGCCTTGTAGACAATGAAACAACAAATGCGAACGTTAAAAAAGCGAATAATTATGAATAATTATACTATTAATGTGCAATTTATGAAATAGAAAAAAGAAAAAAATAGAGGATGACCTCTATTTTTTTCTTTTTAGCATGTATTTTTTTATGCGTTTGCTAAGGCAGCAAACGCTCTGCCAACAGCTTCAATTGTATATTCGATATCTTCTTTTGTATGCTCTGTTGTTAAGAACCATGCTTCGTATTTAGATGGAGCTAAGTTGATTCCTTCATGAAGCATAAGCTTGAAGAACTTACCAAACATCTCACCGTCTGTATTTTTTGCAGTATCATAATCGTCTATTGTATCTGTTGTAAAGTAGACCGTTAATGCACCTTTTAGGCGATTTATTGTAATGTCGATGTTATGTTTTTCAGCTTGCTCTAGAATACCTTTTTCAAGCATTGCGCCAAGCTCATCTAATTTTTCATATAAACCTTCTTGTTGCAGTACTTCTAAGCATGCAATACCTGCTGCCATAGAAGCTGGGTTTCCAGCCATTGTACCAGCTTGGTAAGCAGGTCCGAGCGGAGCAACTTGTTCCATAATTTCTTTCTTACCACCGTATGCACCGATTGGAAGACCGCCGCCGATTACTTTACCAAGCGCTGTTAAGTCAGGTGTTACACCAAGTAAGTCTTGAGCACCACCATACATAAAGCGGAAAGCTGTAATCACTTCATCATAAATGACTAATGCGCCAGCCTTGTGAACAAGTTCGTTTACTTTTTCAAGGAAGCCAGGTTTCGGCTCTACAATTCCGAAGTTCCCAACGATTGGTTCTACAAGAATGGCAGCTACTTCATGTCCCCATTTATCTAATGCTTCTTTTAATGTTTCTACATTATTAAATGGAACTGTAATTACTTCTTGAGCGATGCTTTGCGGTACACCAGCAGAATCTGGAGTACCAAGTGTAGAAGGACCAGAACCAGCTGCTACAAGTACTAAGTCAGAATGGCCATGGTAGCAACCAGCAAATTTCATAATTTTTGTGCGACCTGTATAAGCACGAGCCACACGAATTGTTGTCATAACAGATTCAGTACCAGAGTTCACGAAACGAACTTTATCTAATGCAGGCATTGCCTCTTTTAACATTTTTGCAAATTTTACTTCTAGTGCTGTTGGTGTTCCGTATAATACACCATTTTCAGCAGCTGTTTTGATTGCTTCTGTTACATGAGGGTGAGCATGCCCTGTAATGATTGGGCCATATGCTGCTAAATAATCGATATATTTGTTACCATCTACATCCCAGAAATAAGCACCTTTCCCGCGTTCCATTGCAACAGGTGAACCGCCACCAACTGCTTTGAAAGAACGAGAAGGACTGTTTACACCACCAACGATATGTTCTAATGCTTCTTTATGTAATGCTTCTGATTTTGTGAAATTCACTACAATTCATCTCCTTACAAAAATCTATCTATTATTCTAACATGTTTTTCACAAAGAGTGCGTGTTCAAAAAGACGTATTGTTTGTGATAGGAATGGCAGTTGGGTAAACTATTCGTTGTGGTATTTAGGAAGGAGGCCGATTATGAATTCGGTTATTGAGGTAAAAGGATTGCGTAAAGAGTTTACATCATACTCAAGCCGTTCAGGCTTAAAAGGAGCTTTTCGTGATTTATTAAATCGTAATTATAAAATTGTGCCAGCAGTAAATGATGTTTCGTTTACTGTGAAACAAGGTGAAATGGTTGGTTACATTGGTGAAAATGGTGCTGGTAAATCGACTACGATCAAAATGTTAACTGGGATTTTAACACCAACGTCCGGTCAGATTACAGTAAATGGTATGAATCCGCATAAACAACGAGAAGAATTTGTAAGAACAATTGGTGTTGTATTTGGTCAGCGTTCACAGCTTTGGTGGGATATTGCGGTACAAGAGTCATTTCGTTTATTAAAGAAAGTATACGGTGTATCGGATAGGCAGTATAAAGAACATATGGAGCATGTCATCGAAACGCTAGATATTGGTCCCTTGTTAGATAAACCAGTGCGTAAATTATCGCTCGGCCAACGGATGCGTTGTGAATTAGCAGCGGCATTAATTCATAATCCACCGTTACTGTTTTTAGATGAACCAACAATTGGACTAGATGTCCTTGTAAAATTGAAAATCCGTGAATTTCTAAAAGAAATGAATGAGCGTTATAAAACAACAATTTTATTAACGACACATGATATTACAGATATTGAAGCGTTATGTGAGCGCGTCATTATGCTGGATGAAGGAAATATTATGTATGATGGCTCATTAGAAAAACTTCGTTCACAGTGGGGAACAGAAAAAGAAATACATTTTCAATTTATAGCACCAGTCTCCTATCAGCAGATATCAATGGTGATGCCGGATAATAACGTAGCTTGGTCACAGGGGAAAGAAGAGAATACATGGATTGCGAAAATCCCGAACGAAGAAGTTATCATTTCAATGCTTATTTCAAAAGTAGTCCAAGCTTTTCAAATTAAAGACTTAAAAATTAACGAAGTATCAACAGAAGAAATTATTCGCAACATTTATGAAGAGGGTATGATTCATGGGTAAGTACATCGAAATGATTCGTATTCGGTTTTTAATGATGCTTGCCTACCGAACGAATTATTACAGCGGAATCTTAATTTATACAATTAACATCGGAGCTTATTATTTTCTATGGCAAGCAATTTATAGCGGAAAAGAGAATATTGAAAGCTTATCGATTTCTCAAATGACAACATATATTGCAATTGCATGGATGGCTCGTGCTTTTTATTTTAATAATATCGACAGAGAAATTGCGATGGAAATTCAGGAGGGACGTGTAGCGGTTGAATTAATCCGTCCATACAACTACTTAGGAATGAAAGTAATGCAAGGACTTGGAGAAGGGATATTTCGCTTCGCCTTCTTTTCTATTCCAGGTATGGTTATCGTTACGCTTCTATTTTCATTACAAATTACAACAAACTTTCAAACATGGCTTTATTTTTTCCTATCGTTAGTCTTTAGTTTTATCATTAATACACAAATTAATTTAATGACGGGGATGCTTACATTTTTCTTATTTAACAATAGTGGAATTATGTATGCAAAGCGCGTTGTCATTGATTTATTTTCAGGATTATTGTTACCGATTAGTTTCTATCCTCTATGGGCACAAAAAGCAATGGTGTTCTTGCCGTTTCAAGCAATCAGCTACATTCCAAGTATGATTTTCTCAGAAGGGATACAAGGGAGTGCATTGTATCAGGCTTTATTATTTCAAATGATTTGGTCAGTAGTCCTTATTATTCCAATTGTACTTATGTGGAAAACAGCAAGAAAACGATTGATTGTACAAGGGGGATAATGAGATGTTATATATAAAGCTGTTTTTACAGTATGCAAGCCAATATATAAAAACAAAATTAGAATATCGCGGCGATTTTATCATCGGGTTATTATCTGATTTACTGCTACAAGCTGTAAACTTAATTTTTATTCTTGTTGTTTTTGGGCATACACAAGCATTGAAAGGTTGGAGTAGAGAAGAGGTTATTTTTATATATGGCTTTTTCTTAGTTCCGTTTGCTATTTTCTCTGCGTTCTTTAATATATGGGATTTTAATGATCGTTACATTATTAAAGGAGAGATGGATCGCGTTTTAACGAGACCGATTCATAGTCTGTTTCAAATTATATTAGAGCGTATGGAACTGGAATCTTTAATTGGTGCAGTGACAGGGATCGTTGTAATGGGATATGCAGCGGTGCAATTACAGTTATCCTTTTATTGGTACGATTTCTTTCTATTCATATTGATGGTAGCTGGCGGGGCACTTGTATATGGAGGAATCTTTATAACACTCGCAAGTATTGGTTTTTGGTCAGATGCGAAAAGTTCCATTATGCCACTCATGTACAACATTGGGAATTACGGGCGTTATCCAGTAAATATTTATAATCGTGTCATTCGCTTTATTTTAACATTTGTATTACCGTTTGCCTTTGTTGGTGTATATCCTGCTGCTTATTTTCTTAGAAAAACAGAATGGAACAGTTATGCATTTGCGACACCAGTCGTTGGTGTGATTTGTTTTACGATTGCATTAACGCTTTGGAATGTAGGCGTGAAAAAGTACCGCGGTGCGGGGAATTAATGAAGGGTTAACATCCTATATATTGCCCGGTAACTTTGGGATAAATAGGCCTTTGTCCTCATACATATAAGATGAGGTGGGGGACATGTTGTGGGGACTTATTTTATTAATTGCAGCGATTGCTGTTTTAAGAAGCATTCAATTGTTATGGAACTCAGCTGTGGAATCAAAGCGTTTCTTTTCATTCTATAATTTAGCTTCGCTATTTCTTATTTATACAACGGTACTTATTGCATTTGGATTAAGTTATGTTGTGTTAGAAGAAACGGGTTTAGTTGTGTTAAGAGAAGATGGAGAAGAGCTAACGGTTCGTTCTTTTCATCTTGTAGAAGTATGCCTATACTTTAGTGCAGTAACATTATTATCAGTTGGATATGGAGATGTAACCCCGATTGGAATTGGGCGCTGGATTGCAATTGTTGAAGCATTGATTGGATATACATTACCGTTTGCTTTTGTGGTTCGAACGGTAATGGAAAATGAAAAATAAGGGAACATTTGTTATAGTAGAAGGAAAAGGTAAGGAGTGATAAAAATGGTCGCAGTAGGAGAAATGGCACCAGATTTTACACTAGAAGGAAGTAATGGAGAGCAAATCAAATTGTCCGATTTTCACGGCAAACATGTTGTATTGTATTTTTATCCGAAAGATATGACACCAGGATGTACGACAGAAGCATGTGATTTTCGTGACGCGTACGGGTTGTTCCAAGAGAAAGATACGGTTATTTTTGGGATAAGTCCAGACCTAGTAAATAGACATTTAAAATTTATTGAAAAGCACGATTTACCATTTGTACTTTTAGTGGATGAAGATCATAAAGTGGCAGAACTATATGATGTTTGGAAACTAAAGAAAAACTTTGGAAAAGAGTATATGGGAATCGAGCGCTCTACATTCCTTATTAATAAAGACGGCGAGCTTGTAAAAGAGTGGCGTAAAGTGAAGGTAAAAGGTCATGTAGAGGAAATTCTTTCTTATATAAAATAAGATACCTGTTCGAAAGGGATAAAAAGAATAATGATGGAGTATGAGGCATATGCCTATACTCTTTTGCTGACGTTCCATATATTAAAAGGGTAGGGCATACCTCCTCAGGTGATAGTATTTTAAGTGCGAGTTTTCGCACTTTTTTTATGTGCAAATGTATAAACAGGGGACGAGTTTACATAAGAATAAGTATGATCCGAAAATAAACCACATAGTTATAGGAGAAATATTGACGATTGAAAAGAAAAGGAGTACACTCTTTATAAGAATTATAAAATAATAATCCGTATAGAATCGGGGGGCATGACGGTGGTCAAAGAAGAATTAAAAGAAGCGCTAGAAATGCTGAAAAATACGGGTGTACGTATAACTCCACAGCGTCATGCTATTTTAGAGTACCTTGTGGAATCTATGACGCACCCAACAGCGGATGAAATTTATAAAGCGTTAGAAGGTAAGTTTCCAAATATGAGCGTTGCGACTGTCTATAATAACCTACGTGTATTTAAAGAAGTCGAGCTTGTAAAGGAATTAACTTACGGAGACGCTTCAAGTAGATTTGATTATGTTACAAGTCAACATTACCATGTGATTTGTGAAGACTGTGGTAAGATTGTTGATTTTCCTTATGTAGGTTTGGAAAAAATTGAAGATGAAGCTGCGAAAACAACGGGCTTTGTTATTAATAGTCATCGTTTAGAGATTTATGGTGTATGTCCAGAATGTCATAAGGCGTAATATATAATAAAGAAAGAGGCTGATGATTTTCATCAGCCTCTTTCTTTATTATATGGAAATGGTACATGTCCTGTTTAAGCTTTGTAATTTTTTCTATTATACTTCTCATCAAACTCTTTTCCTTCTAAATTTCGATCAAGCGTTAATGGCTGATTACAATGCATACATGCATCTACGCGTCCAAGTATTTTGGTTGGTTTATTACAGCTTGGACAAATAATTTGTACGGTTTTTGTAGATAACATTCCAATCCAAAAGTAGACAACTGTACTAGCGATAACAGCTAAAAAGCCAACCATCATAAAAGTTGTCATGATAATAATATTCTCACGGAAAAATACGCCTAAGTATGCAATGAAGAGGCCGATAAATACTAAACTTAATGCAAAGGTTCGAATTTTATTGATCTTGTTAGAATACTTAATCCCCATTCCCATCACGCTCCTATAGCAACAATATAACATAAAATTTAGAATCTTTGGTTAAAAAAGAAAGGTACTATATTGAAATTGTAGAAATGAGAAGTGTGAAGAAGTAAAATGAGATGTGAAATTTTTTTATAAAAAGTATTGACCCTATACATTCAGCATGATATATTAATAACCGTCGCTGATGCGAAACAACAGAAAGCAGAAAGCGAAAAACAAAATGAAAAACTTAGTTGACATCAAAAAACGAAGATGTTAACATAAGGAAGTCGCCAATCGAGCGGCAAACAAGTTCTTTGAAAACTGAACGAAACAAACAACGTGCAACGTCAATTTTTATTTTTATGATGCTAGACAAACTAACTTTATTGGAGAGTTTGATCCTGGCTCAGGATGAACGCTGGCGGCGTGCCTAATACATGCAAGTCGAGCGAATGGATTAAGAGCTTGCTCTTATGAAGTTAGCGGCGGACGGGTGAGTAACACGTGGGTAACCTGCCTACAAGACTGGGATAACTCCGGGAAACCGGGGCTAATACCGGATAACATTTTGCACTGCATGGTGCGAAATTGAAAGGCGGCTTCGGCTGTCACTTGTAGATGGACCTGCGTCGCATTAGCTAGTTGGTGAGGTAACGGCTCACCAAGGCAACGATGCGTAGCCGACCTGAGAGGGTGATCGGCCACACTGGGACTGAGACACGGCCCAGACTCCTACGGGAGGCAGCAGTAGGGAATCTTCCGCAATGGACGAAAGTCTGACGGAGCAACGCCGCGTGAGTGATGAAGGCTTTCGGGTCGTAAAACTCTGTTGTTAGGGAAGAACAAGTGCTAGTTGAATAAGCTGGCACCTTGACGGTACCTAACCAGAAAGCCACGGCTAACTACGTGCCAGCAGCCGCGGTAATACGTAGGTGGCAAGCGTTATCCGGAATTATTGGGCGTAAAGCGCGCGCAGGTGGTTTCTTAAGTCTGATGTGAAAGCCCACGGCTCAACCGTGGAGGGTCATTGGAAACTGGGAGACTTGAGTGCAGAAGAGGAAAGTGGAATTCCATGTGTAGCGGTGAAATGCGTAGAGATATGGAGGAACACCAGTGGCGAAGGCGACTTTCTGGTCTGTAACTGACACTGAGGCGCGAAAGCGTGGGGAGCAAACAGGATTAGATACCCTGGTAGTCCACGCCGTAAACGATGAGTGCTAAGTGTTAGAGGGTTTCCGCCCTTTAGTGCTGAAGTTAACGCATTAAGCACTCCGCCTGGGGAGTACGGCCGCAAGGCTGAAACTCAAAGGAATTGACGGGGGCCCGCACAAGCGGTGGAGCATGTGGTTTAATTCGAAGCAACGCGAAGAACCTTACCAGGTCTTGACATCCTTTGAAAACCCTAGAGATAGGGCTTCCCCTTCGGGGGCAAAGTGACAGGTGGTGCATGGTTGTCGTCAGCTCGTGTCGTGAGATGTTGGGTTAAGTCCCGCAACGAGCGCAACCCTTGATCTTAGTTGCCAGCATTTAGTTGGGCACTCTAAGGTGACTGCCGGTGACAAACCGGAGGAAGGTGGGGATGACGTCAAATCATCATGCCCCTTATGACCTGGGCTACACACGTGCTACAATGGACGGTACAAAGAGCTGCAAGACCGCGAGGTGGAGCTAATCTCATAAAACCGTTCTCAGTTCGGATTGTAGGCTGCAACTCGCCTACATGAAGCTGGAATCGCTAGTAATCGCGGATCAGCATGCCGCGGTGAATACGTTCCCGGGCCTTGTACACACCGCCCGTCACACCACGAGAGTTTGTAACACCCGAAGTCGGTGGGGTAACCTTTATGGAGCCAGCCGCCTAAGGTGGGACAGATGATTGGGGTGAAGTCGTAACAAGGTAGCCGTATCGGAAGGTGCGGCTGGATCACCTCCTTTCTATGGAGAATTGATGAACGCAGTTCATCAATATACGTTGACTTGTTTCGTTTCGTTCAGTTTTGAGAGAACTAAATCTCTCGAAATGTATGTTCTTTGAAAACTAGATAACAGTGTAGCTCATATTTTTTTAATTAATTTTGGTTAAGTTAGAAAGGGCGCACGGTGGATGCCTTGACACTAGGAGTCGATGAAGGACGGGACTAACGCCGATATGCTTCGGGGAGCTGTAAGTAAGCTTTGATCCGAAGATTTCCGAATGGGGAAACCCACTATACGTAATGGTATGGTATCCTTACCTGAATACATAGGGTATGGAAGACAGACCCAGGGAACTGAAACATCTAAGTACCTGGAGGAAGAGAAAGCAAATGCGATTTCCTGAGTAGCGGCGAGCGAAACGGAATCTAGCCCAAACCAAGAGGCTTGCCTCTTGGGGTTGTAGGACATTCTATACGGAGTTACAAAGGAACGGGGTAGACGAAGCAGCCTGGAAAGGCTCGTCATAGAAGGTAACAACCCTGTAGTCGAAACTTCGTTCCCTCTTGAATGTATCCTGAGTACGGCGGAACACGTGAAATTCCGTCGGAATCTGGGAGGACCATCTCCCAAGGCTAAATACTACCTAGTGATCGATAGTGAACCAGTACCGTGAGGGAAAGGTGAAAAGCACCCCGGAAGGGGAGTGAAAGAGATCCTGAAACCGTGTGCCTACAAATAGTCAGAGCCCGTTAATGGGTGATGGCGTGCCTTTTGTAGAATGAACCGGCGAGTTACGATCCCGTGCGAGGTTAAGCTGAAGAGGCGGAGCCGTAGCGAAAGCGAGTCTGAATAGGGCGTTTAGTACGTGGTCGTAGACCCGAAACCAGGTGATCTACCCATGTCCAGGGTGAAGTTCAGGTAACACTGAATGGAGGCCCGAACCCACGCACGTTGAAAAGTGCGGGGATGAGGTGTGGGTAGCGGAGAAATTCCAATCGAACCTGGAGATAGCTGGTTCTCCCCGAAATAGCTTTAGGGCTAGCCTTAAGTGTAAGAGTCTTGGAGGTAGAGCACTGATTGAACTAGGGGTCCTCATCGGATTACCGAATTCAGTCAAACTCCGAATGCCAATGACTTATCCTTAGGAGTCAGACTGCGAGTGATAAGATCCGTAGTCAAAAGGGAAACAGCCCAGACCGCCAGCTAAGGTCCCAAAGTGTGTATTAAGTGGAAAAGGATGTGGAGTTGCTTAGACAACTAGGATGTTGGCTTAGAAGCAGCCACCATTTAAAGAGTGCGTAATAGCTCACTAGTCGAGTGACTCTGCGCCGAAAATGTACCGGGGCTAAATACACCACCGAAGCTGCGGATTGATACCTATGGTATCAGTGGTAGGGGAGCGTTCTAAGGGCAGTGAAGTCAGACCGTAAGGACTGGTGGAGCGCTTAGAAGTGAGAATGCCGGTATGAGTAGCGAAAGACGGGTGAGAATCCCGTCCACCGAATGCCTAAGGTTTCCTGAGGAAGGCTCGTCCGCTCAGGGTTAGTCAGGACCTAAGCCGAGGCCGACAGGCGTAGGCGATGGACAACAGGTTGATATTCCTGTACCACCTCTTTATCGTTTGAGCAATGGAGGGACGCAGAAGGATAGAAGAAGCGTGCGATTGGTTGTGCACGTCCAAGCAGTTAGGCTGATAAGTAGGCAAATCCGCTTATCGTGAAGGCTGAGCTGTGATGGGGAAGCTCCTTATGGAGCGAAGTCTTTGATTCCCCGCTGCCAAGAAAAGCTTCTAGCGAGATAAAAGGTGCCTGTACCGCAAACCGACACAGGTAGGCGAGGAGAGAATCCTAAGGTGTGCGAGAGAACTCTGGTTAAGGAACTCGGCAAAATGACCCCGTAACTTCGGGAGAAGGGGTGCTTTCTTAACGGAAAGCCGCAGTGAATAGGCCCAAGCGACTGTTTAGCAAAAACACAGGTCTCTGCGAAGCCGTAAGGCGAAGTATAGGGGCTGACACCTGCCCGGTGCTGGAAGGTTAAGGAGAGGGGTTAGCGCAAGCGAAGCTCTGAACTGAAGCCCCAGTAAACGGCGGCCGTAACTATAACGGTCCTAAGGTAGCGAAATTCCTTGTCGGGTAAGTTCCGACCCGCACGAAAGGTGTAACGATTTGGGCACTGTCTCAACCAGAGACTCGGTGAAATTATAGTACCTGTGAAGATGCAGGTTACCCGCGACAGGACGGAAAGACCCCGTGGAGCTTTACTGTAGCCTGATATTGAATTTTGGTACAGTTTGTACAGGATAGGCGGGAGCCATTGAAACCGGAGCGCTAGCTTCGGTGGAGGCGCTGGTGGGATACCGCCCTGACTGTATTGAAATTCTAACCTACGGGTCTCATCGACCCGGGAGACAGTGTCAGGTGGGCAGTTTGACTGGGGCGGTCGCCTCCTAAAGTGTAACGGAGGCGCCCAAAGGTTCCCTCAGAATGGTTGGAAATCATTCGTAGAGTGCAAAGGCATAAGGGAGCTTGACTGCGAGACCTACAAGTCGAGCAGGGACGAAAGTCGGGCTTAGTGATCCGGTGGTTCCGCATGGAAGGGCCATCGCTCAACGGATAAAAGCTACCCCGGGGATAACAGGCTTATCTCCCCCAAGAGTCCACATCGACGGGGAGGTTTGGCACCTCGATGTCGGCTCATCGCATCCTGGGGCTGTAGTCGGTCCCAAGGGTTGGGCTGTTCGCCCATTAAAGCGGTACGCGAGCTGGGTTCAGAACGTCGTGAGACAGTTCGGTCCCTATCCGTCGTGGGCGCAGGAAATTTGAGAGGAGCTGTCCTTAGTACGAGAGGACCGGGATGGACGCACCGCTGGTGTACCAGTTGTTCTGCCAAGGGCATAGCTGGGTAGCTATGTGCGGAAGGGATAAGTGCTGAAAGCATCTAAGCATGAAGCCCCCCTCAAGATGAGATTTCCCATAGCGTAAGCTAGTAAGATCCCTGAAAGATGATCAGGTTGATAGGTTCGAGGTGGAAGCATGGTGACATGTGGAGCTGACGAATACTAATAGATCGAGGACTTAACCATATAATATGAAGCAATGTTATCTAGTTTTGAGAGAATATAAAAAAACTTGTTGACTTTTTAAATCAATCAGGTATAATAATGATTGTCTCAAATGAATATAGTCTGGTAATGATGGCAGAGAGGTCACACCCGTTCCCATACCGAACACGGAAGTTAAGCTCTCTAGCGCCGATGGTAGTTGGGACCTTGTCCCTGTGAGAGTAGGACGTTGCCAGGCTAACATTATTCCGCAGTAGCTCAGCGGTAGAGCTATCGGCTGTTAACCGATCGGTCGTAGGTTCGATTCCTACCTGCGGAGCCATGATGGAGAGCTGTCCGAGTTGGCCGAAGGAGCACGATTGGAAATCGTGTATACGTCATAAGCGTATCAAGGGTTCGAATCCCTTGCTCTCCGCCATAACATTTTTGGCCCGTTGGTCAAGTGGTTAAGACACCGCCCTTTCACGGCGGTAACACGGGTTCGAATCCCGTACGGGTCACCACTTCGGAGGATTAGCTCAGCTGGGAGAGCACCTGCCTTACAAGCAGGGGGTCGGCGGTTCGATCCCGTCATCCTCCACCATATAAAATATATGAATAGTAACGTCGCGGGGTGGAGCAGTCTGGTAGCTCGTCGGGCTCATAACCCGAAGGTCGCAGGTTCAAATCCTGTCCCCGCAACCAATGGTCCCGTGGTGTAGTGGTTAACATGCCTGCCTGTCACGCAGGAGATCGCCGGTTCGACCCCGGTCGGGACCGCCATTTATTTTTTGGCTCGGTAGCTCAGTCGGTAGAGCAGAGGACTGAAAATCCTCGTGTCGGCGGTTCGATTCCGTCCCGAGCCACCATTTTAAAAATGAATATGCCGGCTTAGCTCAATTGGTAGAGCAACTGACTTGTAATCAGTAGGTTGGGGGTTCAAGTCCTCTAGCCGGCACCATGTAAGTTTCGGAGGGGTAGCGAAGTGGCTAAACGCGGCGGACTGTAAATCCGCTCCTTCGGGTTCGGCAGTTCGAATCTGCCCCCCTCCACCATTTACATTTTATATAGGGGCATAGTTTAAAGGTAGAACAGAGGTCTCCAAAACCTCCAGTGTGGGTTCAATTCCTACTGCCCCTGCCAAAACACAACATGGCGGTTGTGGCGAAGTGGTTAACGCACCGGATTGTGGCTCCGGCATTCGTGGGTTCGATTCCCATCAGTCGCCCCATTTTTATTTTAAACATTTACAAATAAAATAATGGTTACACACATACAATGTATTAAAACTTCGGTGGGCTATAGCCAAGCGGTAAGGCAACGGACTTTGACTCCGTCATGCGCTGGTTCGAATCCAGCTAGCCCAGCCATTCTTGCGGAAGTAGTTCAGTGGTAGAATACAACCTTGCCAAGGTTGGGGTCGCGGGTTCGAATCCCGTCTTCCGCTCCAAGTTTAATACGGCGGCATAGCCAAGTGGTAAGGCAGAGGTCTGCAAAACCTTTACCACCGGTTCGAATCCGGTTGCCGCCTTTTTTGTTATCTAGATATAGTGAAATTAGTAGACGAGTACAACTTAAAAGAGTAGTGCAATACTAAGTTCGTTATGTCGAATTTTTTTATATTTTGCCTGAGTGGTGGAATGGCAGACACGCCGGACTCAAAATCCGGTGCCTTCACGGGCGTGTGGGTTCGACCCCCACCTCAGGTATCTAGTAAACAAGGCTTCGTATTTAATTATACGAGGTCTTGTTTTATTTGCTTATATATTACTTCTGGTTAACTTGTGATTAATGAGGTGGAAATTCATATACTATATAAATACAAATTAAAAAACCGACATAAACCCCTTCTTTTTAGGTGGAAGAGAGCATCCGACCATGCATAGAAGCGGTCAGATCCTTTTCCTGCCCAGACGTAGTGAAAACAAAGAGAGAAAACGAGTGCGGGTCACCTTTTGTTATCCATAGCCGCGGCTTATATGTCGAAAAATCAAAATGGATTTATATAAAAGGGATTTTATAGTGTCTGAAGAACATTAATATATATTATAATTTAAATGTTATTGATATTCTCTGGAGGATGAAAGATGGGACATACACCACCTAAACATATTATTGCAGTTTCTGCTTATATCACGAACGAAAATAATGAAGTTCTTTTAACACAGGTTCAGTGGAGAGCTGATACATGGGAAATGCCTGGTGGACAGGTAGAAGAGGGAGAAGCACTTGATCAGGCAGTCTGTAGAGAAGTACTTGAAGAAACAGGTCTTATTGTAGAACCTATTGGAATAACAGGTGTTTATTATAATGCATCAAAGCATATTCTAGTAGTTGTATTTAAGGTGGAGTATGTTAGTGGAAAAATAAAAACACCACCTGAAGAAATAAAGGAAGCAAAATTTGTTGCATTAAATGAAAGTAATATTGACGAGTATATAACACGCCCTCATATGAAGTCGAGGACACTGGATGCTATGAAAGCAAAGTATTTTACCCCATATGAAACTTGGAAAGTAGATCCTTATAATTTGATAGTAAGATTATAAAAAGAAGTAAAGTTTTTTGGTGTGTGTATATTTTATTTTAGTTCCTTATTGAATAGCTTTTAACATTTATTCTGCTGTTTTCAACACCACATACTTTGAGAGTAAGGTTTAGTTATAACTATTATTTGAAAATTAATCATAAATTTCCTGTTATAATATGTCTTATACATAATATTTAAAAAATTAAAAACAGGAGGAGAGATTATGAAAAAAAAGTTATTGTACTGGGTGGGCTCAATTGCTGGTTTAGCTCTTGTAGGATTTGGAATATTTTATGGATTAACGGCTACATCTACTATAAGCGTGGAGAAAGAATCTGTTTCCTCTGAAGCAGTAAAAGAAAAAAAAGAAGAACCAGTATTGGAGGAAAAAGATTCACAAGAAAATACGGCACAGATTGAAGGTGTTGATTTACAATTAGATATTGATAACAGCTCACCCGAATCGGCAGTTATAGCAGCTATGCATAAAATGACTCATCAAAAAGTACGTGCACAAGAAAAGTGGGGCGCAATTCCAATGACTAAGCAAGGTACAGATCTCATATATAATATCGTCGCTCAAAGCTCATTCAAGGAGAAAGATAGATTATTACAAATTGCTGAAAGATGGAAGAATCGTGATTTTAGTCAAATATCAGATGACCATAATTTCTTTTGGACTTTTGATGGAGGAACAATCGGAAAAGCGTATGGTATGCTGAATACTTCAGAAGAAAGAACTTTCGCCATTAATAACTTTGGTGAGGAAATGACTGGGAAGTTAGTTAAATCTGGTGATCTTTCAGCTAAATAATGAAATAACTTAGTAAAGAAGTAGAAAGTGAAGCAAAATGAACTTATATAAATACAAATTAAAAAACTGACATACAACCCCTCTTTTTAGGTGGGAGAGAGCATCCGACCATGCATAGAAGTGGTCAGATCCTTTTCCTGCCCAGACACAGTGAAAACAAAGAGAGAAAACGAGTGCAGGTCACCTTTTGTTATCTATAGCCGTGGCTTATATGTCGAAAAATCCAAAATGGATTTATATAGTAGATATTGAGAATAATGAAGATGTATTTTTTTGTATTCATTAAGGACGAGTTGTTTGATCCCGAATCAAACAATTCGTCCTTTTTATCCCGCTATTTGCGGGCAGTAATCCCCCACTGATCAAAGTTTTACTTTATGTATAGTGTGTGGACGCAGGGACGTCTAATATGCTGTTAGAACGGATAGGCTAGGAGAATAGAGAAAATAGGTGATTATCCACTGTATTGGGTCATCAGCCCCTATTGAATTACAGGTAGAGAGATTTTATATGTTGATAAAAGGAACGTTCGTTTGGTATGATATCTATATTGTTCTAATGGAGAGTAAAAATTGTTATTTCAACCTTTAAGATATTTTGGTAAGGGAAAAGTTTGTATTATGTTATATAAATACAAATTAAAAAACCTACATAAAACTCTTCTTTTTAGGTAGGAGAGAGCATCCGGCCATGCATAGAAGCGGTCAGATCCTTTTCCTAACCCATGCCAAGTGAAAACAAGGAGAGAAAATGAGTACAGGCCACCTTTTGTTATCCATAGCCGCGGCTATATGTCGAAAAATCAAAATGGATTTATATAGAAAGCACTTAAAGGTCAAGAAAATCCAAAGTGATATAATAGAAGAATAGATACATTATATTGACGTTTTTGAATGAGTAGGAGTTTGTGCTATATAAATACAAATTAAAAAACCGACACATAAAACCCTTCTTTTTAGGTGGGAGAGAGCATCCGTTCATGCATAGAAGCGGTCAGATCCTTTTCCTGCCCCATACCAAGTGAAAACAAAGAGAGAAAACGAGTGCAGGTCACCTTTTGTTATCCATAGCCGCGGCTTATATGTCGAAAAATTAAAATAGATATATATAGAATATGTATTTTATACCTTACAACAATGTAAGGTAGGTGTAAGAGAAATCGATGGGATCTTCCGCACATTAAAGGTATTTTTAAGATAAGAACCATACATGCTGTAAAGAAAAGAGGTGTGCACGATGAAAGAACGAGTACTGTCTAGAGTAAACTATCATCAACGAGTTTCATTCAATCCAATTGCAAAGTTTCTTTATAAAGCTATCATTTTATTATTATTATTAAGTTGTACATTATTATTTATCGGAAATGCAATGGTTGAACGAAGTAATATTAGCAAGTTACATGTACCTGCTAAATTTGAGGTGCCAGAGTCATTAGCTCACGCATTTATTGCGACAGAAGATAAACGATTTTATCATCATGACGGTTTAGACTATATAGCAATTGTTCGGGCTTCAATTGAAAATATAAAAGCTGGTGGCGTTGTACAAGGTGGAAGTACAATTACACAGCAGCTTTCTAAAAATGCTTTTTTATCAAATGAACGTACATTTTCTCGTAAATGGAAAGAAATTTTTTATACAAAAAAAATTGAACGCACATATACAAAAAATGAAATTTTAAAATTATATGTGAGCAATATTTATTATGGAGAAGGTGCATGGGGGATTGAGAAAGCAGCGCAGTTATACTTTGGTAAAGAGGTGAATCAATTAACACTAAGTGAAAGTGCAATGATGGCTGCTATTGTAAAAGCCCCTTCCTATTATTCACCTGTTCAGAATTATGATAAAGCGGTAGAGAGACGGAATGTCGTTTTAAAATTGATGGAGAGAGAAGGCTATATTAGCCATGCTGAATATGTACAAGCAACAAGTGAAAAATTAGTGATTCGTCATGATATTAAAGCGGAGCACCCAGTACAAAAAGTTGCTCGTGAAAAGCTTGTAAGTTAAAAACTAAGTTCCATATGGAACTTAGTTTTTTTATGAATGAAACAGTCAAAATTGAGACACAATATTGACACATTTTCCATGTTTTTGGCGATTTTGTGAGCGTGTTCATTGCGTGACTTATATAAGTATTGATATCATGTGTAATGTATACAACAATGTATACAGAATATGAATTTAAAGAGGAATGTATATGAAATCATCAAACAAAATTATGGTTCTTGGCGTTGTTTTTTCTGTTGCAGTACTGATCGTAATTGGGACAATTGTGTACAGTATTATAAATGATAAAAAAGATAAAGGAAATGAAATGTTTGCGTACTCTACGCAGCAATCATTAGGAGAGAAAGATGCTCCGATTAGGGTTGTTGAATTTGGCGATTTTAAATGCCCAGCTTGCCGAACATGGGATGCAACGGTATTACCTCGTTTAAAAGAAGAGTATATCAATAAAGGGAAAGTACAGTTTTATTTTATTAACTTCCCATTCATCGGAAAAGATTCTAAGCTAGGAGCAGCGGCTGGTGAGGCGATTTATAAACAAAATCCAGAAGCGTTTTGGAAGTTCTATGATGAAATATACCAAAATCAAAAAAGTGATAAGGAAGAATGGATTACAGAAGAACTGCTTGTGAATATGGTGAAGGAAAAACTTCCAAATATTGATGTGGAACAGTTCAAAAAAGATATGCATAGTAAAGAAATAAAAGATAAAGTACAGAAAGATCTTGATCGTGCATTGAAACTAAAAGTACAAGGTGCACCCTCAGTATATGTAAGCGGCGAGCTTGCAAACCCAGATTATGATAGTATGAAAGCAGCAATCGAAAAAGAATTGAAAAAGTGATGAGTATTCATCACTTTTTTTCGTCTTTTTTCGACAAAATTCTTGCTTCAGCTTTTTGTACATGCTATACTATTTTACATAAGTTAACCGAAAATTTATAATTTCTTCATATTTGCGGGTGTAGTTTAGTGGTAAAACAAGAGCCTTCCAAGCTCTGGTCGAGGGTTCGATTCCCTTCACCCGCTCCAAATCTCATTTTATATTCTCATAATAATTTGTTATCAACGCAGTGTTTCGTTTCTTAGATAAACGAAGCATTGCGTTTTTTAATGTTTGTAAATGAGTATTATATGCGAGAATAGAAATAAGGAATACTATTAGAGGATGTTCAAAAAGTCCGGTAAAGATAGCAGTCGCATTTCTTCGTTACGTCGCCACTTCGGTACTCATGTAGTTCCATCTATGCTTCGTATCCTCGTGGCTTCCGTGCCTCGAACTGCTAGGCTCTCTTTAGCCTCCTTTTTGAACACGTACTACTACCAAGTGAATTGCTAACCATCAGTAGGTGACTACTTGTTAGATGAGGTATATGTATTCATCGTAGAAGGAGGCAAAGCATGGATTTTGAACAATTAAAACAAGATATAATTGCATATAGTAAAACGATTGGAATAGATAAAATAGGTTTTGCGAGTGCTTCCCCATTTGAAGAATTAAAACAACGCTTAATTCAGCAACAGCAATTAAATTATCAATCCGGTTTTGAAGAATCGGATATTGAGAAAAGAACAAATCCGCAGCTATTATTGCCAGGTGCAAAATCTATTATTGCGATTGCATTAGCGTACCCGTCAAAGTTAAAAAATGCACCGCTCAGTAAGCGCGGAGAACGCCGTGGTATTTTTTGCCGTGCTTCTTGGGGACAAGATTACCATCTTGTTTTACGGGATCGGTTACAAAAATTAGAAGATTATTTAATCGAAAAATTACCTGATATAGAAGTGAAATCAATGGTTGATACGGGAGAATTAAGTGATCGAGCTGTTTCAGAACGAGCTGGTATTGGGTGGAGTGCAAAGAACTGTGCTATTATTACGCCGGAATTTGGTTCTTACGTGTATTTAGGTGAAATGATTACCAATGTTCCCTTTCCGCCGGATCAGCCAATTGAAGACCAATGTGGCAGCTGTACAAAATGCATTGATATTTGTCCGACAGGTGCACTTATACAAGGAGGACAATTAGACTCAAAAAAATGTATTGCCTTTTTAACACAAACAAAAGGTTTTCTTCCAGAAGAATATCGAGAGAAAATTGGAAATCGGATTTATGGTTGTGATACGTGCCAAACGGTTTGTCCGAAGAATAAAGGAAAAGATTTTCATAACCATCCAGAGATGGAACCGGATCCAGAGCTTGTTAAACCACTTTTAACACCACTTTTAACGATTAGTAATCGTGATTTTAAAGAGAAATACGGAATTATGTCTGGGTCATGGCGAGGAAAAAAGCCCCTCCAACGAAATGCGATTTTGGCTCTTGCTCATTTCAAGGAGACAGCAGCGATTCCAGATTTAGTTGGTGTTATGAAAGATGATCCTCGTCCTGTAATTCGTGGAACAGCAGCATGGGCGTTAGGGAAAATCGGCGGCGAAGGTGTTCAAGAAGCAATTGAAAAAGCGATGGTACGTGAGAAGGATGAAGAGGTCCTTCATGAAATGCACCGAGGAATCGAATTGTTAGCCGAGAAAAAATAGCAGATTATGTCTCTTTTCTTCATATTGTAATAGGGGAGGGAGACGCTATGTTTGTAAAACAAAAGCTTAAAGAACAGATGCAACAATTTTTATCGTATATAACAGGTAAACGTATCAATGAGAATGAGGTTCCCGCGGATTTATTGCAAGTACTCCAGCGGAAAAAGAACTTGTTTCAAAATCGTGAAGCTGAAATTGTAAAGGCAACTGCAGATGTCTCTTTTATTAGACAGCTGAACAGTAAGCAATATCAAGAAGTCGATTATCAAGTTCATTTAAAATATTTAATTCGTCACCATGAATTATTTTATGTTGAAGAAGAGAAATTGGAAAGACGCATTCGCATGAAAGATGGGCGTATTGTAGAAGATAAAGCAATTAAACATCAGGTAGAAGAAGTGCAAAGTGAAACACTGGAGCGAGAGGTAACGAAAGGACAATATGCCTCGTATCATTATAATCGCTTAGAAGCAGTCAAATATGCAGAACGCTGGTGGGATGAGCGTAATCCGGCGTATCGCAATTTCCCTGATAATTGTACAAATTTTGTTTCACAGTGTCTTCATGAGGGTGAAACGCCAATGACTGGATATCCTAACATTCGAAAAGGATGGTGGCAAAGGCAGAATCAGTGGAGCTGGAGCTGGGCAGTTGCCCACTCATTTTATTGGTATTTATCAGGAGCTACAACAGGACTACGCGCTAAACAGGTAGAAAAACCAGAGGATCTTATACTTGGCGATGTGATTGCTTATGATTTTGAGGATGATGGGCGATGGAATCATACGACGATTGTTGTGGCAAAAGATGCGAATGATATGCCACTTGTGAATGCACATTCAGCTGACAGTCGCCGGCGCTATTGGAACTATGAAGATTCCAGTAAATATACGCCGCAAATGAAATACAAATTTTTTCATATTATTAATGGGTAGAGATTTTTCACTCAAATGGTATAATACGTAGTAGAGAAAAGATTGAGGTGAATATCGTGGGAGTACATGTTGTTTTATATCAACCAGAAATTCCAGCAAATACAGGAAATATTGCACGTACTTGTGCAGCAACTGGAACAGAGTTACATTTAATTCGACCGCTTGGATTTTCAACCGATGATAAAATGCTAAAACGTGCGGGTCTAGACTATTGGGAACACGTGAAAATTACGTATTATGATTCGATTGAAGAGTTTTATGAAAAAAATAAAGACGGTGAATTCTTCTATTTAACAAAGTATGGTGAAAAAGCACATACAGCGTTTAATTATAGTAATGCTGAGAAAGATTATTATTTTGTATTTGGAAGAGAAACAAACGGATTGCCTGCAAACGTAATTGAAGAGAACTTTGATCATTGCTTACGTATCCCAATGACAGATAAAGTGCGTTCTTTAAATTTATCAAATACTGCAGCGATTTTAATCTATGAAGCATTCCGTCAACAAAATTACCCAGGTTTAGATTTACAAATTGTGTACTAAAAGCCGTCATTTGACGGCTTTTTTTATAAAAATCAATAATTTTTGAATAGATATAATCATACATTTCTCCGTATCTGATATAGAAAGAATTTATTTTGCCCTACGCTAACGGACAGCATGGGAGAGTGGAGGTGCACCAATCAGACTTTTACTGGTAAGTTTATTCTCCACCTATTCTTTACTGACTGTCTAACTTTGAGGTGGGGTATTACTGCCCGCCAATAGCGGGATAAAAAACAAAAAAAGTGATGGGCATATGCTCATCACTTTTTGTTTGTACCTGGTTTATCGTTATATCCTGATGTGAAAATTGCAGTGAGAAATGTGAGTGAGACACCCAAAATTAATAATAATTTCATACCAATCCCCCCTTTTTAAATTCAAGCTTAGTTAGCCGGACGGTTGAATCTTATGTAGATTCTGCAGAGGTAAATAAGAGATCAAATCAGTAGAGTGGATAAGAATTTATCCATCATTTACATTATACCGAATTTTCTTTTAATTTTGGAATAAAATTTATAGCGTTTGTGAGTGATTTCATTTTGATTCACAAGAATGTTTAAGGACATCCTCGCATACCTTTTATAATAATCCGATTGAACAAGGAGATGGGGGAGGAGCTATAATGGATATTTTAAAGAAGATTGAGCAGCATCGAGAAGCAGAAGAACGTTTACAATGGGAAGGTACGTTTGCTGAGTATTTGGAGCTTGTAAAAGAAAGACCATGGGTGGCACAAACAGCACACTCTCGTATTTATAATATGATCAAAGATGCTGGAATTGAAGAAGTAGAAGGTAGAAGAAAATATAACTTTTTTAGCAATCAATTATTTGGACTAGAAGATGCATTAGAGCGCCTTGTTGAAGAATATTTTCATCCGTCTGCCAAACGTTTAGATGTTAGAAAGCGGATTTTATTATTAATGGGTCCAGTTAGCGGTGGGAAATCGACGTTAGTTACTATATTAAAACGAGGTCTAGAGACGTATTCGCGTACAGATCGCGGAGCCATTTTTGCTATAAAAGGGTGCCCGATGCATGAAGATCCTCTTCATTTAATACCACATCATTTACGGAATGATTTTTATGATGAATACAATGTAAGAATTGAAGGGAACTTGTCACCATTAAATGTGATGCGTTTAGAAAAAGAATATGGTGGAAGAATTGAAGATGTTATTGTAGAGCGTATCTTCTTCTCAGAAGATCGTCGGACGGGAATTGGTACATTTAGTCCGTCTGATCCGAAGTCACAAGATATTGCTGATTTAACAGGTAGTATTGATTTTTCAACGATTGCAGAATATGGTTCAGAATCTGATCCACGTGCGTATCGTTTTGATGGAGAATTAAATAAAGCAAATCGTGGCATGATGGAATTTCAAGAGATGTTAAAGTGTGATGAGAAGTTTTTATGGCATTTATTATCTCTTACGCAGGAAGGAAATTTTAAAGCAGGGCGATTTGCACTTATTTCAGCAGATGAGTTGATTGTGGCTCATACAAATGAAACAGAATATCGTTCTTTTATTTCGAATAAGAAAAATGAAGCTTTGCATTCGCGAATTATCGTGATGCCAGTGCCATATAATTTACGTGCTAGTGAAGAAGAGCATATTTATGAAAAGATGATTCAAGAAAGTGATGTTTCCAATGTGCATATTGCACCGCATACACTTCGCGTTGCAGCAATGTTTACGATTTTAACACGTTTAAAAGATTCAAAACGTCCAGACATCGATTTACTTAAGAAGATGCGTTTGTATGATGGAGAGATGGTAGAAGGCTATAATACGATTGACGTAGAAGAACTGCAGCGTGAATATCAAGATGAAGGTATGCATGGTATTGATCCGCGTTACGTAATCAATCGTATTTCTTCAACTATTATTCGAAAAGAAGTGCCATCTATTAACGCGCTTGATGTATTACGCTCTTTAAAGGATGGTTTAGATCAACATGCATCTATTAGTAATGAAGATCGAGAGCGTTATATGAATTTCATTTCACTCGCACGGAAAGAATACGATGAAATTGCGAAAAAAGAAGTACAAAAAGCGTTCGTGTATTCATATGAAGAATCGGCTAAGACGCTTATGGATAATTATTTAGATAACGTTGAAGCGTATTGTAATAAATCGAAATTACGCGATCTGTTAACAGGAGAAGAAATGAGTCCAGATGAAAAACTCATGCGCTCCATTGAAGAACAAATTGGTATTTCAGAAAATGCAAAGAAGGCTTTCCGTGAAGAAATCTTAATCCGTATTTCTGCGTATGCTCGTAAAGGAAAACGTTTTGACTATAACTCACACGAACGTCTTCGTGAAGCGATTCAGAAAAAACTATTTGCTGATTTAAAAGACATTGTGAAGATTACAACATCAACAAAAACACCAGATGAAAATCAACTGAAGAAAATTAATGAAGTGGTGGCGTGCTTAATCAATGATCATGGCTATAATTCTACATCAGCAAACGAATTGCTACGTTATGTAGGGAGCTTACTGAATCGATAGTTTGATAATAAAACGCTGTCTCTTTTTAAAACGAGGCAGCGTTTTTGTATCTATATAAATACAAATTAAAAAAACGAGATAAAACCCTTCTTTTTAGGTGGGAGAGCATTCGGCCATGCATAGAAGCGGTCAGATCCTTTTCCTGCCCAGACATAGTGAAAACAAAGAGAGAAAACGAGTGCAGGTCACCTTTTGTTATCCATAGCCGTGGCTTATACGTCGAAAAATCAAAATGGATTTATATAGCATGATGTACATTGCTCGAAACTTTACTTTATCCTGCTGAACGAGTAGTAATATTCTCGCTGATCAGTATATAGGCTTGTCCAAACATAATAAATTAAGATGCAATTCCATGAATTTATTGTCAATTATTTTTCTAATGTGCATATGATAGAGTAACCAACCATTCATACAGAAAAAAGTCAACACAATACAATATGTTGCAGAACGAAAAAGTGTGCAACAATGCATTGTGTTTCTTTCGTATCAGCTGAAGAATTTTGATTTCCATATCTTCGCTGAGAGTATTCTGAGTGACAGGTAAAACTGTTATTCGTACACTTATGATTCAATGAAACAAGTAAGTTCTAATGAACAGTTATTTTTCATCTATTTTTGTTGTATGATCATAACCTCAAAGTCGGATAGTATTGTCTGTTAAAACGGAATAAAGAAAAATACAGTAAGGAGGGAAAGGGATGGGCGAAGAAAACCAAAATAATTATACAGTGTCACAGGAAAACTGGTCCCTCCATCGCAAAGGACATGACGATCAACAACGCCATCAAGAAAAGGTACAAGAAGCGATTAAAAGCAATTTACCAGACCTT
This sequence comes from Bacillus sp. DX3.1, assembly GCF_030292155.1. NCBI lineage: Bacteria > Bacillati > Bacillota > Bacilli > Caryophanales > Bacillaceae > Bacillus > Bacillus sp. DX3.1. The sequence continues at coordinate 622,310 of NZ_CP128153.1, forward strand.
GTGACAGAAGAAAGTATTGTTATGTCTAATGGTAAGGATGTTGTAAAAATACCAATTCGTTCTTTAGATGAGTATAAAATTAGGTATAACTATGATAAGAACAAACATGTTGGTCAAGGAACTGGAGATAGTAAAGTGGGCGATGTAGTCGCAAGAGATGGATCAGGTGGCCAAAAGCAGAAGGGACCAGGAAAAGGGCAAGGGGCAGGAGATGCAGCTGGGGAAGATTATTATGAAGCAGAAGTGTCTATTTTAGAATTGGAGCAAGCATTTTTCAAAGAGTTAAAGCTTCCTAACTTAAAGCAGAAAGAGATGGATGAAAATCGCATTGAACATATTGAATTTAACGACATTAGAAAAACGGGTCTATGGGGAAATATTGATAAAAAACGGACGATGATATCAGCCTATAAACGAAATGCGATGAGTGGAAAGCCATCTTTCCATCCGATTCATCGGGAAGATTTGAAATTCCGAACATGGAATGAAGTGTTAAAACCAGAATCGAAAGCGGTTGTATTAGCAATGATGGATACGAGTGGATCGATGGGAATTTGGGAGAAATATATGGCACGCAGCTTCTTCTTTTGGATGACGCGCTTTTTGCGCACAAAGTATGAAACGGTAGATATTGAATTCATTGCTCATCATACCGAAGCGAAGGTTGTTACGGAAGAAGAGTTCTTCTCAAAAGGAGAGAGTGGCGGCACGATATGTTCTTCCGTTTATAGAAAAGCACTTGAGCTCATTAATGGAAAGTATTCGCCGGAACGTTATAATATCTATCCATTCCACTTTTCAGATGGAGATAATTTAACATCGGATAACGCTCGTTGTGTGAAGCTTGTGCAAGAATTAATGAAAGTATCCAGTATGTTTGGATATGGAGAAGTGAACCAGTACAATCGTTCACCATCTACCCTTTTTTCTGTTTATAAAAACATTGAGGATGAGAAGTTTAGATATTATATATTGAAGAATAAGAAGGATGTTTTTAACTGTTTAAAAGTTTTTTTCTTAAAAGTAAATTAAATAGAGGAAAGATTTAATCTTTCTTCTATTTAAGAATTTTATAACGCTCCCAAAACAAATAATTTGTACATTTTCACATGAAGATGTCAATTTTCTCGTTTTGGGGTACTTGCTTTTATTAGCTTGATAGCGATGGGGTAGCACCACATACCAAAGAATAAACCGAAAAGAGCTAAAATAAAAAGACGTGATTGCTCACGTCCTTAGTATGTCATGATAAAATTAGATTGATACTAATGTATATCTTGTTGTCAAAATCAACTATGTGCTTAGGTGAGGTTCGGTGAACCGTACCATACCCCGGCCCCCCTCTACCCTCAAAAACAGCATCAATTCGCATTTAGATCCTCTCTTAATTTGCCAAGCCACAATTTCATTGATATATAAATCTAAAACCGGTAACAAATCGATTTTCATCTGTTTGGAAATTTTACAGACTTTTACTACTACTTCTTCTGCTAAGGCATGTTTCAAAAATAACTTTAATAATGAGATTAGAATTTTCCTCTTTTAATGCAACAAATGCAGTCATTTCCTGTTCGGTGCTTTCAAAATCACTATTCTTTACATCGGCTGCCTACCTTTTGTGGGAGCTTTGTCCGCGCAGACTAATGATTTAAACGTCAATCATGAAATGCCACACGGATAAACTTCGCTTTTTGACAGGGATTACCATTATTATCAATTACCCAGAGCATGTAATAACCCGGAGGTGCCACATTGCCGTGAGGTGGGGCTGTCACTTGTATCTTGTTTCCACCTTTTTTGTTAATTAGGACCCCAACGTATCGCTGATCATTGTTCGTGGAGTGAGTAACCGAACCGTTGCGGATAAGAGCCACACGCTGGATGTTGGTCGCTGGTTGATCGAGAGCGATTTCGAATGGTTCGTTGTAGTGTACGACTCTAGGAACTTGAGTAATCTGGACTCGGTTAGACACGCTTATGTAATCCGGCTCGTAAAGTTCAATTTTCTTGACGCCGACCTTGTCGGGATTTCCAGTATCAGCGTCTTTGTTGCCGCCAGCTACCCAAACCTTACCGTTTGGCAGCAGTAGAGCGGTTGAGTGATAATTGCGCGTATACTTTGCTTCTTGCTCTAATTCCACCGACCATGAATCGGATCCAGTGTAAGTGCCGGCGTTCCAGTTGATGCCCGGATTATATATTTCGGTTCTAAGTACACCTTGTTCAGGTTTTACTATGTTCACGCCACCCACGAGGCACACTTCGCCATTGGGGAGAATCACAGCGTTACTGTATACGCGTGTAAGCGTGCTGACCCCGGCAGGACGTGTTGAGGTAGGTTCCCATTGCGGCGTCGCAACATTAAGGCCAAGATCGATTTTAATAGATGTGGTGTCACCACAGAAGAGTACTCGCGGGCGGTAGTCCTCCTCCGGAAGCAAGGGAAGCAGTACAGCTGGCCTGCTCCAGTCCAGATATCCAGCAAAACTGGGTTCAGGGATCTTGTGACCCTCATAATTACCGGTATCAGGGTTGTAGCGTGTACTGTAATACGTCCCTTCTCCTTCTCCCACGTGGGACTCAAAGTCTCTTGGCATAGGAGTGGCGAAGAAAATCATTCCGTCAGGTAAAAGAAATGCACGAGGATAAAACAGGTGTCGCACATTATTTTCACCGGATTCTAAGATGGGATTCGCCATCCGTTTAGGCAGGTTGGTCCACATATTGCTTTCTAGATTGTAGCGCTCAGGCAATGTGTTGCGGTGGCGGAAGTCCTTTTGCTCGGGGTGTCCAAAAAAAGCGATGATATCACCATTTCCAAGGGTTACAAGACCGGGATACCAACGGCCGCCACTAGATTCTTCGTTAGGCTGGTCAGGATTTTTGTTCATCCGGTCCGCTTCAACCCATTTGCGGTTCCGTGCGTTATACAGCCAGCATCGACGATGACCTGGAAAGTCATGCTCGTGATGGTGATGGTCATCTGGATCTGGCCATTTGGAAGTGCCACCGGCAATCAGGAGACTACCGTCAGACGCGAAAGCATGATGGCAACAGAATACATCTGAGTCAGGTGAATCTACATTTATTGAAAGAATCGAGTGTGTCTTCACATCATAGATTCGGGTTTTCTTAAACTTATCCCCGCCAGCAGACTCCTGCTGTTCAATCCAATGCTCGTCACCGCCAAGCAGTAGCACTTCTCCATCTTCGCCAGTAGGCAATAGCGCAGCATGCACTGCAAGGATTTGAGAATCAACGATGTTTTTGTTCCAAGGCATATTATGCTCCCCCTTACTTGCATTAATATTTGGGGTGTGTGGCTGGTAGTTACAGCTCGCACGAGTCTGGCTCATCCCCTATCTTAAGTATTGTTTTGCAGTTAGGATAATATACCAATTTAAGGTGAGTATATCTATTGTGCTCAATATGTTGTACCACCCCTAAACAAAGGCAGCATCAGAAAAACGCACTTTTAACACATATTAGAATACAAACCATTGCGGAAACCGGCCACTCCAGCAATGTTCTCTTAGGCTTATTCCTAAATTTTGGTTCCATTATTCCAGCGGACAATTTTACTATCGGGAAAATCTAGTGTTTTAGGAAAATCTTTTGTTGGTACTTTAGAAGATTACCACCGACAATGTCGGTTTCAATTTTACCGTAATCTAAATTGGCCGCTGGTACTATTACTCCCTAAACCCTTCCCTAAATTCCTAACGCATTATTCTGTTAAAAAGGGTATATTCTTACCTTTTAATGGAAAACATTATATTGCATTAGTAATAATTTAAAGGAGGTTAAAGATATGGCTAAAATGAAAATTGAGGTTTCTTTAGAGGTTGTAGTTGATGAAACGGTCAGTAAGGAGGATATTTCCAATACCTTGGAGAAAGCGCTTGAACCTTTAAAGTGTAAGGTAGATAGTTTTTCAGACGTGGTAGTGCGAACTGTGTCTCATGCTGATGGTGGTCCAATAGGTACCGGTTATGCAAGTAGATTGTGGTCGAAGGCTACTTGCCAGTAGGATAATTTAAAAAAAATTTAATAGGATAAACTATATGTAATTAAGCTTAAGAAAGTAAGTTAGTCTGGAAAACATAACAAGTCAAAAAAATTAAATGTATATGAAGAATTGTAGGTGAGGATAAAAAATGAATAACAATTCGGTTTTGTCTATGGCTAGTCATCGTCTTCTTTCTCTCGAGGGAGATGATGTGGCAATACTAGCTGATCGAAGTACTGGTTGGTGCATTGTAAATACAATGGAATACGACACTATTAGTAAGTATCTAAGTGAAAGTAAACAGACTCTTGAAGGAACAGACATAAAAAGCCAGAAAATTATAAAATCATTATGGGAAGCGGGTGTCCTTTATGCGGATGGGAAACCCCATCCTGATACAGTACTTGTTCAGAACCCGTATCCTAATGCACTTTTATTAAAATTAACAGGTGCATGCAATTTTGAATGTTCTTATTGCTATGACTATGACGCAAAGAGATTTAAAGCACGTTTAAATTTCGAGCGAATTAAAGAGATTATTTCTTTTCTTTTATCAAAACAGTCTAGTTTATCTATTGCTTTTCATGGGGGGGAACCGTTATTACGTTTTGATTTAATAAAGGAAGTTGTTAATTTTGCAATTCGAGAAGCTGGTTCTGTTTCACGGATAGGTTTTTCAATACAGACCAATGGTTCCCTTTTTAATGAAGAAGTTGTTTCATTTCTAGATAAGTATAATTTCTCTGTTGGGATATCCCTTGATGGTGCTAATGAAGAAAGTAATGCGCTTCGAGTTGTAAACAGAGGTCGGACCCCATGGAAATCAGTACAAGAATTATTGAAACGGTACCCAACTTTTGTTAAAGAACGCTGTGGCTTTTTAGCAGTAGCTTCCCGTACTTCTGCTAGACATATACCCGATTTTGCTCTTTGGTTACAGGATAAGGGAGTAGGTGGGTTATCTATCAGTTTTCTAGATCTTGTAGGGAGAGGTGAAACTCTCTATGATGAGATGCTCACCCCGAATGAAGCAGTTGATCTTTACAAAGAATTATTTCGCATGATTCGTCAGCGGCAAATTGAGAAGCTAGCAATTAAGAGTATAATTGGACGTATGAACAATCTTTTTACTTTCCAACCGCGTGATTTTTGTTACAAAGGTGCATGTGGAGCATCCGGTGA